>JBCDDV010000247.1:0-5208 GCA_039180145.1 Cyanobacteria bacterium P01_G01_bin.49
AAAACGGATTGATGTTTAAGTTTTGATAGAGACGTACATACGTCTCTATGACGACGAAATTCAGGCAATACTTTAACCCAATTGATCGAAGATTTTGAACATGGGTAAGTACATTGATAATAAAATTACCCCAACCATCCCAGCAATAAAAACCATCATCAAAGGTTCAATTACACTAGTTAATGCTTTGACTGCTTGTTCGACTTCATCTTCATAAAAATCGGCAACTTTCATCATCATGGCATCGAGTTCACCTGTTTCTTCACCAATACTAATCATTTGAATGGCTAACTGAGGGAAAACATTGGCATTTTGTAGGGCTAAACTCATCATTCCCCCTTGTTGAATTTCAGCTTTAGCACCAGCGACTGCATTAGCAATTACCTGATTTCCCACGGTATTACAAACAATATCCAAAGAAGTCAAAATAGGAACCCCAGACCGAGTTAGTGTTCCAAAAACTCGACAGAAACGAGCCACAGCCGACTTTTCATTTAGGTCACCAAAGAGAGGCATTTTTAAGAAAAATTTATCAATTTGTAAGCGACCAACGGGAGTTTTATAATATTGCTTCATGCCAAAAATGAAACCCATAAAACCTACGATTGGTACTAAAATTTTCCAACTCCGCATGATGCTGCTGAGGTAAAGCATAAATTGAGTTAAAGCGGGTAATTCTGTCCCTAAATCTTGGAAAATTTTCGCAAAAACAGGAATCAAAAAGATAGTCATCCCAAAGAAAACGACGACAGCTAAGAAACCCACCGTTACCGGATATGCCATGGCTGATTTAATTTGGTTTTGAAGCCGTGCCATGTCTTCAAGTAACTTTGCTAAACGATTCAAAACTTCATCAAGAACCCCACCGGTTTCTCCTGCTTCAACCATACTGACATATAGCTGATCAAAACAGTCAGGATGTCTCCCTAAAGCTTCTGACAAACTAATTCCTTGTTGGACTTCGCCACTAATAGCAATTAACGCTTTTTTTAGTCTAGGATTACTGGCTTGTTCAGATAAAACACCGAGACATCTAACAATAGCCACTCCCGCATTAATCATTACAGAAAATTGACGAGAGAAAACCGCTTTATCCTTGACTTTTATATTATTTAATAGAGATTCTAATCCAGAAAGATCAATCTCCATTCCTGCTTTTTTGATTTTACCAATCGCAGGATATTGCTGTCTCAACATTGTTCTCGCTTGTTCAGGGGACATAGCTTGAACTTTTTGCTTAGAGACTTTTCCTTTTACATCTTTAACTTGAGCAATATAAGTAGGCATGATTTTTGACTCAAACAATTGACGATAAATAACTCATTATTAAACCTAACGACGGGCTTTTGCTTTTGCTGGAGATCCCATAGCCGCGCCGCCAATTAGACGTTGTAATTCATCAGGTCTACCACTTTTAGACACTGCTTCTTCAAAGGAAACTACGCCACTGACGACCATATTTCCCAAAGCTTGTTCCATGGTTTGCATTCCCAATTTCATACCTGTCTGAATAGAAGAATAAATTTGTCCAGCTTTTCCTTCTCGCATCAAGTTAGCGATCGCTGGCGTAACAACCATAATTTCTTGAGCCATGGCTCGACCAAATTCCCCTGGTTTGGGGTTTTTCTTTTTCACTAAACATTGGCTAAAAACGGCAATCAAAGAGTTAGATAACATCGCCCTAATTTGTGCTTGTTGATTCGCCGGAAATACGTCAACAATCCGGTCAATGGTTCCTGCCGCCGAATTAGTGTGTAAGGTTCCAAAAACTAAGTGTCCAGTTTCTGCGGCAGTGATGGCTAAACTAATGGTTTCTAAGTCCCGCATTTCCCCCACCAGAATAATGTCTGGATCTTCCCGTAAAGACGCTTTTAAAGCATTAGCAAAGGATTTGGTATCTTCTCCTTTTTGACGTTGATGAAAGAGGCTTTTTACATTAGGAAAAACATATTCGATGGGATCTTCTACGGTTAAAATATGCTCTCCCCTGGTGCGATTAATTAAATCTAAAATTGCCGCTAAGGTCGTCGTTTTTCCTGAACCCGTTTGCCCCGTTACTAATACCAAACCCCGTGGACGTTCTGCCATTTCTCGAACAATATTAGGCAATCCTAACTGTTCAAAATTAGGGATTTTCGAGGATAATGCTCGCAAACAAGCAGCATAACAGCCTCGTTCTTTATAAACATTCACCCGAAAACGGGCTAATCCTTTTACCCCATAAGAACAGTCCAATTCCCAGTTCTGCTCCAACTCTTTGCGTTGGCTATTATTGAGCATACTAAAAATCAATCGCTGACTCTCTTGGGGGGAAAGGGGTTCTTCATCAATGGGGGCGAGTTTCCCACTAATGCGAAAATAAATGGGCGCACCTGCTTGAATGTGCATATCAGAACCACCGGTTTCGACAAGTTGCTCCATCAAGTCTTCGATCATCAGATCCATTGCCATGATTTTGTCTCCTTATATTTAATGAAGTTAATTGTTACTAAATCTGGGGGTTAAACAGTAGGGACAGTCCATCCACTCTGGTTGTAACTCGGCTGAACAGGCTTTGCACTCCAGAGAACTCTTGCGCTTGGCTTTTAATTCTGATTCTAGTCCTGTGTCAGTAAAGGTTACGCGTTCGACCTCTTCAAGGGTTGTATAACCTTCTTGCACCAGTTGTAGACTATAAGCAAGAATGGTGATCATTCCTTCATCAACGGCAGCTTCTTTGATGCGATCAGTGGTTGCCCCTTCGTTAATCAAAGTCTGAATCCGTTCGGTATTGCGCATCACTTCGTAAACACCGACTCGTCCTTTATAACCACCACCGCCACATTTTTTGCAGAGCGTTCCTTTGATCTTGGCTTCTGCAATTTCGTCTGGCGTTAAGGTGTTCGCCTTATAAATGGTGACTTCTTCGTCATTTGACGCTGATAAACCAAAACGAGCTAGTTCGGCTTTTGTCGGGTGATAGGGAATGCGGCATTCAGAACAAACTCGTCGCATTAATCTTTGAGCCAATACCCCTAATAACGCCCCAGAAATCATGAAGGGTTCAACGCCCATTTCGTCGAGACGGGCGATGGCGCCTGCTGCGTCGTTGGTGTGTAAGGTGGTTAATACCAAGTGTCCAGTCAACGCTGCTTCGATAGCTGTTTTGGCTGTTTCTACGTCTCGTGTTTCCCCCACCAGAATAACATCAGGATCTTGTCGCATAAATGCCCGTAAAATCGAGGCAAAGTCCATTCCTTTTTCTCGGATGACTTGAACTTGGGTAATACCAGGCAAAGAATATTCAATGGGATCTTCGGCCGTGTTGATATTTACCCCTGGATTATTTCTCTCAGCTAATACTGAATACAAACTCGTAGATTTACCGCTTCCAGTTGGCCCTGTAACTAAAATTAAACCAAAAGGACGACTGGCTAAGTCTCGCACAATTTGCAGGGTTTCTTCGCTCGTAATTAGTTTATCTAATCCCAATTGAGTAGCAGAGTTGTCTAAAATCCGTAGACAGACTTTCTCACCGTAACGACTGGGTAAAGTATTGACCCGAAAATCTACTTTGCGTCCTTGATAAATGCGTCGAATCTTCCCATCTTGAGGTAGACGGCGTTCAGCAATATCTAAGTCAGCCATGATTTTAAATCGGGCAACCACCGCTGGAATAACTTTTTTCGGTAAAGGGTCGAAAGCTTGACTTAATACCCCGTCTTTGCGAAAACGAACGCGTAGGGTTTCTTCTTGGGGTTCAATGTGAATGTCTGATGCCCCTTCTTGGAGAGCTTTAGCGAGAATTTTATTGACTAAATTAATGATGGGAGCTTGATTGGCATCATTAGAGTCAAGGGCATCATGGGTTTCATCCTCTGCCTCAGAGATAGAATTATCAAGGTTGCCGACAATATCGGTAAGATCAGCCATCTTTTTGAGGGCTTGTTCTTGGTTGATACGTTTCTTCTCTTCGTGAATTTCAGCTTGCAATTCATGATATTGCTCTAATAATTGGTCATAATCTTCTTGCGTAATGACCATTCTCCGCAAATCCACATTTTTGGATCTTAAAATACGGCTGAGTTCGTCCTGTGCTGCCAAATTATCGGGATCAACCATCGCCACCAAAATCGAGGGCGGTTCTCCGTCATGTTTGGAAATCGGTAAGAGTTTATGACGGCGACAAATATCAAAGGAAATTAACTCATTAATTAATTCCGCCATCTGTCGATCAGCCACTGGCGAAACTTCAGGATCGATACAGTCGACACCGTAAAGAATTTTTAGTTCAAATAAATGATGCTTTTTATATTGCCGAATTAAGTCAGGTGGCAACTGTTTGCCGGTCATTACTTGTAAAACATCTGTCAAAGGACGACCAGTTTTACGAGTTTCAACCAAGGCTTGTTTCATCTGTTCCGAGTCAACAAAGCCCGCTTCGATCAGTTTGTTACCAATAGGAGAAAAGTAATTACGCAGGGCGACGGCCCGACTGCGCTTTGGAGATGATGAGTAAGTCATAGGGTAGGAAGAGTAGTTCCTTTCTTCTTTAGTATTCCCTATATTGTGATCGAAATTATTACATTGAGCCAAAATTTTTGCTAACTAAGGGAGATGGGGAAGTAGGGGAAGTAGGGGAGACCATGCCGTTGAAAACGCGCGTAGCGACCAATGAACAATTAACCACTAACTCCTAGACTTGTGAACTTCAGAACTCCTAAACTTCTAACAGCTTAGCCACGGTAGGATTGTTTAAAAAGTTCCCTTAATTTATGCCCGATTCCCTTTTTTTTATCAATTTTGCCTTGATTAATTTGTTTTTAACTAATCTTTAATATTTCGTCGGAAAGGATAATGTTATAATTGTTACAATAAATAAAAAATCTTGTTGCCGACTATAATTAGAATAGACCTAGCCATAGCTCACCAATTTTGGATTCTATTTATTTAACCCTTTTTTAAAAGTTTATTCAACGCAAATTTTAGTTAAACCCTTTGAAATTATACAGTTTATGCCTACGGAGGAACTTAAATTATGCTTCAAGTAACGCGTTATTCTCTAAGGGATATTCAAGAAGAAGCACGTCATCTTGTTGAACAGGGAAGAATTGACCGAAAACAACGAATCTATACGCTTTGCCAATTTCTACCATCAGGAGAATGGCGTTGTATTGAGACAGAATTAGAAAAAAATGATTTCTTACTCAGAGATTCTATTGCTGATTT
>JBCDDV010000248.1:0-5208 GCA_039180145.1 Cyanobacteria bacterium P01_G01_bin.49
AGAAAAGAACGTACTTATTGTGGCAGCAGCAGGCAACGATGGATGTGACTGTCTTCACGTTCCAGCATCTGTTGCTTCAGTCTTAGCGGTAGGAGCGATGGATGTTTTGGGGAACCCCATCAGCTTTAGTAATTGGGGTAAGGCATACCAAGATCAAGGCATTTTGGCTTTAGGTGAAAACATCCTGGGGGCAACGCCTGGGGATGGGACTGAACTTATGAGTGGGACTAGCTCTGCGACTGCTATTGTATCGGGCATTGTTGCTTTGTTACTGAGTCTTCAACTTCAACAAGGGAATAAGCCTAACCCCCACGCGATTCGTCATGCCCTTCTCAAGAGTGCTTTGCCTTGTCCCTCATCCCCAAATTTTGATCGCCAACGCTGTTTAAGTGGCAGTTTAAATATCGTTGCAGCTTATCGCTTAATTAAACAAGGAGAAACTAAAAAAATGTTTGATCATAAATTATCAGAAGAAATGATTCCATCTCCTGATATTGGGCATCAACACCCACAGACAGAATTTGTCACGCCTTCTGGAACAGATGGAGATTGTGGCTGCAAAGGAGGCAGACAGATCCAACTCGTTTATGCACTAGGAGAACTCGGCATTGATTTTGGGACTCAAGCCTGTCAAGATTCCTTTACCCAAGCTATCCCTGCGGGTAGGAGTCTCCTGGATTATCTAGATGAAGAACCCTATGCAGCATCTTCCCTGATTTGGACGCTTAATCTTGATGCAACACCGATCTATGCCATCTTGCCTACAGGCGCCTATGCTAGTGTCACGTATGAAAGACTGCGTTCTTTCCTGGGGGACAAACAGATTGAGCGGGTCGCGATTCCAGGATACTTGGCAGGAAATGTGAAACTACTTTCGGGTCAAGTCGTTCCTGCGATCATCCCAGAAGTCCGAGGTATGTACAGTTGGTCAACTTCAGCTTTAATAGAGCAGTTAAAGCTGGTCGCGCCTACGGGTTCATTAGAGGAAAAGCCTCAACAAAAGATTCGAGAATACTTGCAGCGAATTTATTATGAATTTCGCAATTTGGGTGTCACGCCCCAGGATCGCGCACTCAACTTCTCAGCCACCAATGCGTTCCAAATTACGGATGTAATGTCGGCTGGTGCCAGTGCTGAGATTGGGCTGGATACTATCACGGTGGAGAAAAGTCCTGTCTGTCTCCCTGATTCCGACTGCTATGACGTGACACTACATTTTTTTAACCTTCAAGATAGTCGCCGCGCTGGAAAAGTTTATCGATTTGCAGTTGATGTCAGCGATGTAATTCCAGTTTCTATCGGAGCAGTACGCTCTTGGTCTATCGCCAGTTAATCACAATCAAAAAGAGTAGCACTATGGAATTTCCAATTCAATCTCAACCTATTCTGAGAACCACAAAGACAGCCAAAATAGACGACGCAATGCTTGGCGTTAGACCTTCTCGTCACTCGACATGGCATTGTTACGCTGGTAGTTGGTATGCAGGATTTGTCAGGCTCTGGTGGGGACACACGACAGGAGATGCGTTATGGGCTTGCAATCAATGGAGAAAAGAATGCCAAGACTGGGGATGCACCCATGCTAAACGCTCCATCATCGTCTAAGTGAAGTCAAGGAAACCTGATGCCAAGGTCGGTGCAACGAAGCTTATCGTTTACCTTTTTTAGTCTAATGCCAACCGAAATTACCCTTAGCAGAGTTATCCAGAGAATTCTATCATTTTCAAATATAGGAGAAACAAAATGATATTGCCAATTCAATTTCAACCCATTCCAAGAACAGCGAACACAGCCAAAATAAGTAACAATATGTCAGGAATCAGACCTTCTGGTAGAAACACAACGACGTGGGCTTGTGTACATGGGAATACGGTTGTTGGAGAAGTCACAATTTGGTGGGGACACACGACAGGGGATGCTGCTTGGGCCTGCAATAACTGGGTAGCAGCATGTCTTAGGGGATGCACTGCCGTAAATGCCATGTATATATGAGGGTAGTGTTCTAGACCTGTTGTGGATATTTCGTGGGGGTATTGCATTGCCCCTACCTAATGCTAACCAATCATCTGAAATCCTACTGAGGAGTTGCTTGCCCTGCAAAAGTAGAGAAGAGCAGACCCGCTAGCAGAAGGACTTTCATACTTTTACCTTTTTCAAAATAGGAGCAACATTATGAAACTTTCAATTCAATCTCAACCCATCCTGAGAACAGTAAACACAGCAAAAATGGGAAACAACATGCTAAGAGTATCGGCTATTGGGTATCGAAGGGATAAGAGAATTAGGGATTATTTTAAGAGAACTGAGTGGGGGTGTTATGAAGATGGTGCGTTTGTGGATAAAGTCACAATCTGGTGGGGACATACGACAGGGGATGCGTTATGGGCCTGCAATCAATGGAGATCATTATGCCAAGGAGGTCGATGCAACAGAGCTTATTTTTTACGTTTTACCAATTCTCTTTAAATTTTCTTCTAATAAGTAAATATCGACTCAATACCTGATCCAAATTCACACTGATTAATCAACAAACCAACTATGAATACTAATCCAATTAAACCCGAAGTATTAGAGCCAAACTTTACCCCTCTAGCTGAACCCAATTCTTTAATGAATTCTCCAACCATAAATAATTTGTCAGCAATGGATAACTCAGAGAACCTTTCAAATACCATAGCTGGTAGCATTATAAGTGGAGTATTTAGCACAGTAAATGTCTGGTCTTATGGTCTATTTAGCTTGGTAAATATTTGGTCTAATCGCCATATCGAATCAAAGAAAATTGAGCTGCAAAAAGAAATTTCACTAATAAACATCTATGTTCAACGGGAAAAAGCATATTTAGAATATAAGTCACAAATGTATGCTATCGATGTGGAGGCTGCAATAAGATGTGAAGAGCTTCGACAAAAAGCAATAGATGAAGAAATGAGAAGGCTTGAGGTGACCGAGGAGCTTTCCAAATCTCGTGCAATAAGCGATGATTTATCTAAAAAAGAAGACGAACTATTTTATCTGATAATAAGCTCAATAAACGACTTAGAATCAGACAAGATAAAATTACTGGTTGATATGTGGAGTAAATGTCTAGATACTTCAGTAGAACAAGGAAAATTGAGATCTAGTTTGTTACAGGAATTTTGCAAGTCGATTTCTTCATCCGAGCAACATCAAATGTCTCCATCGAAACAAAATCAAATGTCTTCATCGGAACAAAATCAAATGCCTTCATCGGAACAAAATCAAATGCCTTTACTTGGTCAACTTCAAATGCCTTTACCTGGCCAAATTCAGCTTTAATATGCAAACAACAGATAGAAAAGGAGAATAAATATGTCTTGGTTTTTGGCTGCTAGAAAAGCAATTGCAGAATTTGAGTATTCGAGCAAGATAAAACGGCAAAACGAAGAATTAGCGTATGAAATGCTGATTTCGTTTGCCTATTATAGAATGCTTCAAGAAGACATCATAATTCAACAAATAATCCAGGAACTTCAGCATCGTTTACAAGAAAATTGTGTAGATTTAAAGCAAATTAGATCCCGTAAAAATGAAATTGTGAAGGAATTAGCATCTACCCATAATGAGATCAATAATAATTCCCAAAAAATAGAAGAGTTACAGCTTTCAATGAATCTTTCTGAATCCAGCGATCAAGAAGTTGTTGACAAACTTGATTTATTGAACACAATGGAGTCTAAATTACTTCAAACAATAGATGAATTAAATGAAAAAGCCGAATATTTATCATTACAATTGAAAAAGTTAGAACTTCGAGAAGAAGAAATTGATCAAAATATTCAAAAGATCAAAAGCTTGCTTAAAAGAGGCAGGAGGATTTTTAACTGATAAGATACCAACTTTTAAAGGAGGTATCTAGATCGGATTTGGTATTATTGAATTCTTCTTTGGACTTGCTACTTAAAAAATTAGAAAAGTATAGGAAAATTATACTCTTTAAAAGTTGTTGCAACGGAACCCAACTTTTGTTCTGTCTTAGATCATTTTGTTATAATTCTTGTAGAAGGCTTTCCTTCTCGTTTTTAGCCACATACTGCCCAAAGAAAAATACTAATCATCTCCTTATCTGTATTAGTTAATTTGTAGTTGTGGAAACAATAACTCAAGAAAAAAATGTCTTCTTCTCTTTATTGGGGTGAAGGCATTTTATAACAAGATTGACAGAGGTAGCTAATGACTGCTGAAGAAGCATTAAATATTTTTAAGGAGGAACTTCAGAAACAAGAGTTCGACGGCTTAACTGGTTTGCAAGAGTATATATTTAAGCAGTCTTGGAACCATATAACCTATGAAGAAATGTCAGATAAACTAATTTATGGAAAGGAATATAGCCGACAGCACATTAAAAATAAAGGTAAAGAATTATTCGATTTTATTTCAAAAGTGGTGGGTCAAAAAGTCAGAAAAAAAGATTTTCGTGTACCATTAGACAATTTCTTTAAACATAAAAACCGGGAGAAATCTAGAGAAAATGCTATTGCTGAAAACCTGCCAGATATTTCAACTAGCAACACGGAAGCAGAGATAGATGTCTGGGCGAAACAGGTATTAAAAAATCTCAAACCTTTCTACGAGCGTAGACACGGCAAAGTCAAAGTTTTGGGAATGCGTGAACCTTTAGAATTAGAATCGATCTACACTGCAATTCAAATTTTAGATGATGCCGCTATTCGTAGTTATGAATCTATCAAAGAGCTAGAAAGATTGTATCGTTCAACTAATCGTCGCAGTTTTCAAGTTTCCAATCAAGGAAAACGGCAAGGAATTCAAGTTGCTAACGAGGAGCAATATTTGATGGTGCTTGGTGGCCCAGGTATGGGAAAGTCGATCTTTTTGCGGAAGGTGGGATTAGAAGCAACTAAAGGTCAACAAGGAGAATTAAAACAAAACTGCATCCCGGTTTTGCTCGAATTGAAAAAATTTACTTCCAGCAATCTTAATTTCAAAGATTTGATTGTCAAAGAATTAGAAATTTTGGGCGTAACAGAAGCCAATCAATGGATCACTGAAGCCTTAGAATCAGGCAAGCTACTGATTTTGTTGGATGGTTTGGATGAAGTCCCGAAACAAAATTTCCGCAACATCAAAACTCAGATTAAAAATTTTGTAGATCGATATTACAAAAATCGTTTTATTGTGTCTTGTCGGTTAGCATATCTTCACTCTCTTCAACAGTTTACTGATGTA
>JBCDDV010000249.1:0-5200 GCA_039180145.1 Cyanobacteria bacterium P01_G01_bin.49
GTCCATCCAATTTTCTTTAAACTTCCGCCTGTTTTTCCTGAAATTAATACTAATTTTTTTCCTTTATCAATGCTTTGTATCATTGCTTTTTTGATTATGGGTTTATGGTACCCAGAAGGAAATAATTGGTCTAGTTATGGTTATATCGGATTAGAATTTATTTTAATTGGTATAATTGTATTGATGAGTAACGCAACCGTCCGTTTGTTTCCACCGCTACTATTGATTATGGTAATCAGAGGATGCTTGAGTTTCAATTTAATTGGTTCTCTCGTAGTAGCAATCTTTTCTCTAGGCTGGTTTTTTACTTCTTTATATTTCACAGTTTTTAAACATATTAATAGCAATAATATTCAGCAATTATCAGCAATTCTTCCGCCAAGAATCGAACCAGAAATTATTGCTCAAATCAAATCTAATGAAGAACAATTAAAATTTTTAATTACCCTAATGGCAACTAATATTAGTTTTTTCTTTTGTTTAATTTCTTTATTTGTATTTTTATTAGTTAATGCTTTAAAATCAGAATATTTATCCCAATTAAAATTAAGACAAGTTAATCAGCAATTAAGAGAATATGCTTTACTCATTGAAGATAGAGCAATGTTACAAGAACGCAACCGTATTGCCCGCGAAATTCACGATTCTTTAGGACATTCTTTAACAGCACAAAATATTCAACTAGCCAATGCCTTAATGTATTTACAATCTGATTATAAACGTACTGAAGATTTTTTATTAGAAGCAAAACAATTAACGTCTAATGCGCTCAAAGAAGTACGCCAATCTGTATCGACTCTGCGTTCAGATCCGTTACAAGGTAAATTATTAACTGTCGCTATTGCCGATCTAATCAAAGATTGTGAATATCGCACCGAAATTACGTTTAATTATCAAACTAATCTTACGAAAACGATCTCACGGGAGATTACGACTGCGGTTTATCGAATTGTCCAAGAGGCATTAACGAATATGCTTAAACACGCTGAGGCAACAGAAGTTAATATTTTTCTTAAAATAATCGGTCAATATGTACAATTAACGATTACTGACGACGGAATAGGCTTCGATCCGCAAGAAAATACCACTGGATTTGGGATTCAAGGGATGCGAGAGAGAACAACTGCTTTAGGAGGGGAATTTCAAATAGAGAGTATGCTAACCAAAGGGTGCAAAATTACTGTGATTATTCCTTTATTTCGAGCAACTTTAGACTCAAATATTTAATTTTTAATTATGATTCGTATTTTGTTAGTAGATGATCAAAAAATTATTCGTCAAGGATTAAAAAGTTTATTGGAATCTCAAACAGATTTTCAGATAGTAGGAGAAGCAGAAAATGGTAAAAAGGCGATCGCCTTGTTTGAAGAATTAAGTAACACTTCCCAGCAACCCGATTTAATTTTGATGGATGTCAGAATGCCTGTTATGGATGGTGTTGCAGCCACAAAAAAGCTAACTCAACAGTTTAGTAACGTTTCAGTCTTGGTATTAAGCACCTTTGATGATGACGAATATGTTACTCAAGCGATGAAGTTTGGCGCAAAAGGTTATTTGCTAAAAGATACACCGATAGAAGAAATTGCTGATGCGATTCGAGCAGCCATAAAGGGTTATACTCAGTTGGGGCCAGGTTTATTTGAAAAGTTTTTGACTCCAACCAAAGTAACATCAGAAAACACCAACAAAGAATTACCTACTGCCTTACAAAAACTTAGCCCCAGAGAAAAAGAAGTCCTCGCATTAATTGCAAAAGGGGCTAGCAACAAAGAAATTGCCCGTGAATTATATATTTCAGAAAGAACGGTTAAAGCCCATATAACCAGTATTCTCAGCCAACTAGAATTACGCGATCGCACTCAAGTCGCAATTTTAGCTATCCAATACGGATTGATCTAATTTTAATAGTTACTGTTCCTTATTCCCAAACTCAGGCTAATTAATTGAACAGACTAGATTCAGGTGAAGATTTTTATTAATCTGAAACAGACCTAAGTACAGGACAAAAATTGTAAACACTCTAGAAACTCACGGTGTTTGAGATCTAAATCATTAACAACTATCTTTTCAGGATTTATCTTAGTTGCTATACAGTGGTTGTTTGGCGCGATTGCTTTTCACTTTACAAGGGTTGAAAACAAAATTAAAGGGCGATCGCGGATTTTAGTTAAAGATCTCTTTTAGTTCAGCTAACAGAACACTATAAGCATTTTCAAGTCGTAACAAGGTAGGAGTTTAGAAGGTAAAAAAATGAGGATGTTTCCTCGGCGAGCTTCCTTGCTCAAGTCCTGATTCTCTGGTTGAAAAAGCGATGTCAGAACTGGGAGGTTCCCTCCCAGATTATCTGACATCAAGAAATCCTAACACCGAACTCCTAACTCACGTTCTTAAAGATTTCGAGGCACTTAATGGCGGCGTAAAAAAGAAGGTAAATCAACCTTGGCTTTAGCCGCTTCCTCTTTTTTACTCCGATCAATACTAAAACTAAAAGGAACTGGACTATTGACCACCAGTGATTGAGATGAAGATAGGATCATTTCATTAGAAAAATCTTCTGCTTGGGGGAGGTGATCCGATGATAAATTATCGTCAGTTCCTTGCTCTTCAATTGTTTCAGAAAGGCTATCCGTCCTAGAAAATAACTCTTCTAGGGTTTGATCAATCGAATCAATCTCTGATTCTGGGAAAGAACTTGACTCCGTTTCTAATTGACTTGACCAAGGTTGAATAGAAACAACAGACGGAGCTAAATTCGAGGGGACAGTCAGAGCAGAAGTTGGGACTTTTTTAGCACAGTTACTCAAACATTCATCTAAAGCAGCTTTGTATTGCAGCGTATAACGCTGTTGTCGCTTCAACCTTGCATTCAACTCTCTGACTTGTTCTTGAGCGATCGCCAGTTGATGAGTTTTTTTGTGACATTCCTCTTTGACTAAGGTGCATTCTCGTTCGAGTTGAGCAAATGTCCTTTGAACTTTTGTCAGTTGCTTTTGTAACGTTTCAATGGCTAATTGTTGATGTTGTGTTGCTTGTTGGCATGTTTGCAACTGTTCAATTAGGCTGTTGTTTTGAGCTTGGGTAGTTTGAATTGTATTTGTTTGCTCACAGAGTTGACGCGATCGCTGTGTTTGTTCTTGAAATTGTTGCTTTGACTGAGCGAGTTCTTGCTCTAATTTAACAATTGTTTCCAGTAATTCTCGATTTTGTCCCCGCAGTTTCCGTGCCAGGTTAAACCAGTCTCGATCAAGGGGGGACTCGTCATCAGACACGACAGAAACAGCGATCGCCTCAGTGGATAAATCAGGTGTTTCTGTAACGTGATCGGGCAAGATTTCAGGTCTAAGAACTTCGTCTGTGTTTGCTTGGTCAACGGTTGGAGTATCAGAGTCAGATTCATTAGAGAAAGATGACTCAGAATTATAATTATCCATAGGAATATAACTTAAATTTAGCTCTATTACTAAAGATGGGATCTCGATAGATTTAGTTTCTTGATGATCAGTAAAAGTCTTGAATTTTCTTTCTGCTTTCCAACTTAAGCTAAGAGTTTTAGAACTTCCCCTAACCACTTAAGGAATAATTAAAACTGGGCAAGGGGCCAGATTAATCACTAAATTTGTGACACTTTCTGATGCACCTTCTTCAGTCAAACCTAGTCCTCGACATCCCATGACAATTAAATCAGCATTCAATTCATCAGCCACATCACAAATGGTAAAAGAAGGCATACCTTCTCGTTCGATGACATCCGCTTCTAACCCTTTTTCTGCAAATAAAGCTTGGGCCCCCTGTAATAATTTAGCCACACCTTCAACAGAAGTCATCACTCCACCTTGGGAAATTTTTCCACTCTCGGCCGACTTTTCTACCACAGACAGCAACACTAAACGGCTACTATAAGTTTTAACGAGATTAGCCACTGTATCAGCCGCTTCACGGGCTTCTCGGCTTTGATCGACGGGAAACAAAATTGTCTTAAACATAACTTATCTATCTCCTAGAGACGTACTCCGGTACAATCAGCAAAGAGCGATCGCTTGACCTCGTTCCTCTTTTTTATTGTCTCAGTAGTGGGTTATGGTTGTATTTCGTAACCTGCTGATTTAATCTTTTTTTTAGAATCATTTAGCAATTATTGGAGGAAATTGACTATGCCGAAGAAAACTATCGCCAATTTATCAAAGTCTGATCTCGCCGAAAAGCGCGTCTTGGTAAGAGTTGATTTTAATGTTCCTCTCGACGGAGAAACTATTTCTGACGATACCCGAATTCGCGCAGCATTGCCAACCATCAAGGACTTAATTTCCAAAGAGGCCAAAGTTATCCTTTGTAGCCATATGGGTCGCCCCAAAGGTAAAGTTGTCCCTAGCATGAGTTTAAAGCCTGTTGCCGCCCGTTTATCTGAGTTATTAGGGCAAGATGTCACCATGTGTGATGATTGCGTCGGAGACTCGGTTACTGCCGCTATTGGTAAATTGGGAAATGGTCAGGTTGCTTTGCTAGAAAATCTACGTTTTCATGCAGAGGAAGAAGGCAATGATTCGGAATTTGCTAAGCAGTTAGCTGCCAATGCAGATTTATATGTTAACGATGCTTTTGGAACTGCCCACCGCGCCCATGCCTCTACAGAAGGGGTGACCCATTATCTTAGCCCCAGTGTAGCAGGATATTTAATTGAAAAAGAACTGACCTATCTTCAAGCGGCGATCGAAAACCCTCAACGTCCTTTAGCTGCTATTATTGGCGGTTCTAAAGTTTCTAGCAAAATCGGTGTGATTGAAACTTTGTTAGAAAAGTGCGATAAATTGCTTGTTGGTGGAGGCATGATTTTCACCTTTTATAAAGCTCGCGGCTTGAGTGTTGGAAAGTCTTTAGTTGAAGAAGATAAACTAGAATTGGCTAAATCTTTGGAAGCTAAAGCTAAAGAAAAAGGCGTAGAATTCTTATTACCTACCGATGTAGTTTTAGCTGATAACTTCGCTAAAGATGCTAATTCTAAAATTACTAGCATTGATAGCATTGAAGATGGTTGGATGGGGTTAGATATTGGCCCTGATTCTGTGGAAGTCTTCAAAAAGGCTTTAGCTGATTGTAAAGCGGTGATTTGGAATGGCCCGATGGGGGTATTTGAGTTCGATAAATTCGCTGCTGGAACGGATGCGATCGCTCATACGTTAGCTGAATTAACAGGCACAGGAAC
>JBCDDV010000250.1:0-5157 GCA_039180145.1 Cyanobacteria bacterium P01_G01_bin.49
ACAGCTTATCTACATTTCTTAAGGCAGTTCCTTTTATTTATGTCCGACCACTTAAAATTGAAGAAACATTATAAAGATAGTCTTGCTATGGTGCAATACCAAAGATGATAACGATGGTTATGTTTTCAGGTTTCTTTCCTTAACTTAACCTACTGGCGATCGCCTTTTATTCTCCATAATGTGACCACATTCGGATAATTTTGACTGTATATTCCGACTCTATAACTTCATACACCAAACGATGTTGCACGTTAATACGACGAGAATAAGCACCTTTTAAATTTCCCTGAAGCTTTTCGTAACTGGGAGGATTGGTAAAAGGATTTTGTTTTAGAATTTCTAATATTTGCTGTGCTTTAAGCTTTAATCCAGCAGCAGCGAGTTTTTTAGAATCTTTTTGTGCCTGCTTAGTAAACTTTAACTGCCATTGGCAATCTACCACTCTAATTCATCCTCAGAAACACATTCAGATAGAGGTGTTGTCATACCTTCTATAATTGACTGCTGCATCCCTGGAATAAATTGCAAATATAATGTCTCTTGTATATCTTCCCAATCATCCTTAGAAATTAACACTCCATCACCTTTATGGGAAGTAATGATACAGGGTTTGCTTTCTTTGTTAACTTGTTCTAATAGCTTAAACAGATTAGTTCTAGCGTGATTAGCACTATGAATATCCATAATTTAGCCCATTTATTCCGCTCTCTATTATACCAATTTCAAAGTGGCTAAATGCAAAACAAGCGCTCTTGCTTTTACCTAAAAACGACCAAATATAGAAAAAGCGATCGCCGTACTAATTTTTATTGAATCTTTTGAAAACATCTGTTTATTCCTCAGAAGTATCCTGTTAAAATTGTCTAAAAAACCTTGATTTTTTAGTTAAATGATTTGAGCAAATGCACAAAATAAGGTATAAATTTAGGAATTTTATTGAGTGACTTCTGTTAAATTAGCCACGTATATCATGTGTATAATAAAGCCTGAAAGCCCAAAAATCGGAGTCAATAATCCCAAAAATTGCCTGGCTAACTTTGGTTTAATATTAACAATTTTGCTCAAAGCTTCAAAAAAAAGACATAGTCCAATAAGTATAGTTGAAAAATCTTCTAGAATTTCAAACTTTGGATCACTAATAACATAATTTTTAGTGGATTCGTCGGGATGAGAACTAACTATCAAGAAAATAATTATTATTGGAATCAAAAGAATAGCTGCTATAAAAATTGTTGCTGGGAAATCTTCTGACCACCATTTTTGAGAAAATGTTTTATTTGGAGAAATATTATCTATCTTTTTTTCTGGATTTTCAGTAATGAATTTACGCCAATACACAATCGCCCAACTTAGACACGCAGAGCCATATACCAGTGAAGCAATAATTCTCACAATTGACTCATGCTCTATGAAATTTTTGATAAAGCAAAAACAGGAAAATCCAAAGAGAATTAAGAAAAATACTAAGAAAAAACTTTCACTCCAATTCAAATTAGATGTATTTAACCCTTGTTTAAACTTAGCTATTCTGTCTTTCACCATCTCGTTATAAAACTTTTTTCAAAGCTTCAAGCAATAATAAAACGTTTTCGGGACGGGAATTATAACCCATCAAACCAATACGCCAAACTTTACCTGCTAATTCTCCTAATCCGCCACCGATTTCAATATTATATTCATTTAAAAGTTGCTTGGAAACCGCTTTTCCATCCACGCCATCAGGAATACGAACTGTTGTTAAAGTGGGCAAACGGAATTCTTTTTCTACATGGCACTCTAACCCTAATGCTGCTAACCCTTCCCACAAGAATTCAGCATTTTGTTGATGTCGTTGCCAACAATTTTCTAACCCTTCTTCTACAATTAAAGCTAAAGCTTCTCTGAACCCATAATTCATATTACAAGGGGCAGTATGATGATAAGTTCTTGGTTCCCCCCAATATTTACTTAAAAGGTTCATATCCAGATACCAATTAGAGACGGGAGTTTTGCGACTCTGTAACTTTTCCCAAGCGCGATCGCTCATGGTAAAAGGAGATAATCCTGGAGGACATCCTAGCCCTTTTTGAGAACAACTGTAAGCTAAATCAACACCCCATTCATCTAAATATAAGGGAACTCCCCCTAAACTGGTGACGGTATCTACTAATAGTAAACAATTATATTCTCGACACAATTTCCCCACCCCTTCTAAGGGTTGTCTTACTCCTGTAGAGGTTTCGGCATTAACTAAAGCTAAAACGGCTGGCCGATGGGTTTCTAACGCTTCTTTTAATTCCGGTAAACTAAAATTCTGTCCCCAAGGTTTGCTAATTTTCTGGACATTTGCCCCGTAACGAGTGGCCATATCTACTAAACGATGGCCAAAATACCCCATCACTCCTACTAAAACCACATCTCCAGGTTCTACTACATTGGCTAAACTTGCTTCCATGCCTGCGCTTCCTGTCCCACTTACGGAGATAGTCAGAGAATTTTGGGTTTGCCAAACATACCGCAATAAGGTTTGGATCTCATTCATCATTTGTAAATAGAAAGGATCGAGATGACCAATAGCAGGAAGACTCATCGCCGCTAAGATGCGCGGGTTAGCATTAGATGGCCCAGGGCCCATCAATAAACGGGGAGGAATATTTAACGGTTGGGGTTGAGACGGTGTGGCAACAGTCATGGTTAAGTTTGGGATTGATAATAGGGGTATTTTACCCGAAACAGTATTCAAAACCTACTTTTTAACCTGACTTCGTAACCGTTCACATCTTCCCCTATATAGTTATCAAGGACGATAAACTATCCGTCCATAAAGTTCCGTGACAGAGTGCAGATAGTCAATTAACTCTGGGGTTAACATTTCAGGACGATACCGCCATGTCCAGTTACCATCAGCCAGTCCTGGAGTATTCATGCGAGAACTGCCCTCTAATCCTAAGATATCTTGAAGTGGGAATATTGCCTGATTGGCCACAGACCCCATTGCTAAGCGAATTAAACTCCAGTGAATACCTTCAGAACATAATCCACCTAAATAATCAGTTACTCTTGCTTTTTCTGCAAAACTGCGTTGAGCAAACCATCCCACCGTTGTATTATTGTCATGGCTTCCCGTGTAAACCACACAATTACGGTTTGCATAATTGTAAGGTAAGAAAGGATTTGCCCGATCAGAATCAAAGGCAAAATGTAAGATCTTCATACCAGGAAATTCAAATTTATCCCGTAATTCTTCGACTTCTGGCGTAATTACCCCTAAATCTTCTGCAACGATAGGTAACTCCCCTAACTCTTCCTTGAGACGCTCAAAAAATTGCTCACCAGGGGCCTCCATCCATTCTCCATTCATGGCAGTGGTTTCTCCTTTGGGTACACCCCAATAAGCTTGGAAACCCCGAAAATGGTCAATTCTGACCACATCTAAATACTCTAATGTTCCTTTAAACCGTTGAATCCACCACTTGAAGTTATTTTCCTGAACTTTTTCCCAATTGTAGACAGGATTACCCCATAATTGTCCGGTGGCACTAAAATAATCTGGGGGAACCCCTGCCATTAATTCAATTTCATTGGTTTCGGGGTCAATACAGAAAATATCTGAATGGGCCCAAGCATCTGCCCCATCATAAGCAACATAAATAGGAATATCACCAAAGATCCTGACATTGCGTTCATTAGCATACTCTTTTATGCCTTGCCATTGACGGAAAAATTCAAATTGCAAAAACTTATGATAGAAAATTTCATCAGCTAACTTCTCAGTCCAAGCTTGAATTGCTTGGGGTTCCCGTTTAGCAATATCAGAGTCCCATTGATGCCATCCCTTCCCATCATGTGCTTCATGAATGGACATAAATAATGCATAGTCGTCCAACCAATAAGCATGACGATGACAAAAGGTTTGAAACCCTTGCCAGAGTTCTTCAGATCCTCGGTCTTTAAAAGCATTGCTCGCTTTTCTGAGTAGGGGAAACTTGGTTTGAATAACCAGGTCATAATCAACATAATCATCGGGAAAATCAGGAAAACTCTCTAAATCTTCCTCCGTCACTAATCCGTCACCGTAAAGGATATCAGGACTAATTAGTAAAGGGTTACCAGCTAAGGCAGAATAGGATAAGTAAGGAGAATTTCCATACCCTGTCGGCCCCAAGGGTAGAACTTGCCATAAAGTTTGTCCACTAGCCTCTAAAAAATCAATGAAGCGATAAGGCCCTTCTCCTAAGTCTCCAATCCCAAAACGGCTCGGTAAAGATGTGGGATGCAATAAAATTCCACTGGCTCTCTGATAAAATGTCATGGATGGCTATGCCTTGTCTGCCGTATATATGCTTTGCAGACTGTATTATAAGACAATCATCACCTTCAATGTTGTCACTGACAAACAAAGCTGGTTTAAATAGGCTTCAGAGGTAGAGATATGGGGAATTTTAAAACATAATTAAGAATAATCGGCTCAGCATTTCAGAAAATCTAGGTTGCTACCTCTCGGAATTGGGGTTAGAGCCTGCCCCTTCAGGGGTACTTTGTTCTCTAATATAGTTCTCGATAGCATCGATTGGCGCACCGCCACAGCTAATGGCGAAATAGCTAGGACTCCATAATGATTTATATTTTCTAAGCTGTGGATAATTCTTTCTTAGCATAGGTCGAGTGTGATGAAGACATACAAATTCAAGCTCTATCAAAACAAAAGGAATAGGTATCTAAAGCGAACTATCAATGCTGCTGCTAGCATTTGGAATCATTGTCTTGCGCTGCATAAGCGGTATTATTCGATGTTTGGTAAGCATCTGAATAAGTTTCAACTAATGAAGCACATAGCTAAACTTCGCAAGAAGAACAGCTATTGGCAGCTGGTTGATGCTCAGGCAGTGCAGGATATCAGCGACCGCATTGATAAAAGCTATAAGCTATTTTTCAAGAACCATAAAAATGGTGTTAGACCGCCATCTTTTTGTAAGAGTAAAAAGTATAAATCATTCACTCTAAAGCAGACTGGCTATAAGTTGCTCGGCGACAAAATAAGAATAGGCAAAAAGATTTACGGGTATCACAAATCAAGGAAAGTAGAAGGGAAAATCAAGACGGTTACTGTTAAGCGGATGCCAACAGGGGATATGTATATCTTCATCGTGACTGATTCAGTAACCGAACGGGCGACAC
>JBCDDV010000251.1:0-5155 GCA_039180145.1 Cyanobacteria bacterium P01_G01_bin.49
CTTGGCGAAACTTCCCTTTTGATGCACAGTAATATAGTAGCTACCAACTAATTAACCGAGAATCATTGGAGAAGAAATGACCGTAATCCCACTAAATATGAGTGAAACTCGTCCATCAGTCAATCTTGTTTTTGCTCGTCACGAAACCTTTCACCCCCGCTATGGTTGGCTGAAAAAAGGCTTTGACCTCGCTACGAACTATCCAGGGATTTTTACGGCGGAAAATGCCCCTGTGCGTTTAGGTGTAGGAAAAAACATGGTTAAATCTATCCGCTACTGGTGTAATGCCTTTAAAGTTCTCGAAAATGATAGACCTTCAGATTTTGGGAAACAACTTCTTTCCAACAAGGGTTATGATCCATTTCTAGAAAATCCGGCTTCATTGTGGTTACTCCATTGGAATTTGCTGAAACCGACTTGTGATGCTGCGGCCTGGTACTATACTTTTAACCTATTTCGCTCTGTTGAATTTTATGCTGAGGACTTAAGTTCAGGCTTACGCAGCTATCAAGAGACTTCATCGAAAGCAACGGCTGAATCTTCTTTAAAAAAAGATATAAACTGTATTTTGCGGATGTATGTTCAACAAAAAGCCACTAAGGGACTGATTGAAGATTCAATTGATTGTCCTTTTAGTGAACTGGGACTGATTCATACTGCCGGAGAATTAAAACGTTATACGTTTCGTGTTGGGACGAAAGCGACTCTATCTCCTGATATTATTGTGGCAGCTTGTTTAGACTATGCTAGTAGGGTGAGTTATGGGACGAAAACCCTTGCCTTATCCCGTTTGCTGTATGATGTGGGCAGTCCAGGGATGGTGTTTAAGTTAACTGAAGAAGCCTTATGTGATGCCATTGAACGGGTAGCTAGATATAATAATCAGGTTGCTTTGTCGGATACGGCGGGATTAATTCAATTTTCTTTTAATGATGAACCTTGGGAATTGGCGAAAGATATTTTAGAGCAATATTATCGAAAATAAATCGAAAAAACAGGCTTTTGGATAGAACAAAAATTATAGGCAGAAGTTTTACACATTGTTGGAGAAGCACTCTAAGATGAATGATGGTGCCTGAAAACTGATATGACCAAACCCCTCTCCCAATACATCAACCTCAACCGTCGTTACTCTCGTTCAATCAATTTAGAACGAGATATTAACCAACTTGAAGCTTTAGAAGGCTACATCCCTACTAACCGTTCCATCACCACTCTCCGACGCATTTTAAGCGGAATTGCCTCACAAGGAAGCAATCGCGTTGGGGGAATGGCCTTAGCACTACAGTCGAGTGGCAACCGCGCTTGGACATTAACCAGCGTCTATGGAACCGGAAAATCGGCTTTTGCTCATTATTTAACCGCTTTATTAGCAGATAATAACAGTAAACTACGAATAAAAGGTCTAGAAATCGCAAAAAATACGTTGGGAGAGGACAGCCCCGACTATCAAACCCTAACCCAAGTTATTCCCGAAAAAGGTTATATTTGCGCCGTTGTCACAGGACAACGAGAACCCATCAGTCATACGATTATTCGCGCTTTAAGTCGAGGGGTAGAAACTTACTGGAAACCTGCACAACGAAATAAAATTCCTGCTATTGCTAAATTGACTGATTTAGAAACTGAACTTGTATCAGAAAAAGCGATCGATAGCAGAAAAATCGTTGAAATTGTCCAAGAACTAGCCACAGCCTCAAAAACAGGTATTTTCTTAATCATTGACGAATTGGGGAAATCCCTTGAATATGCAGCTTATAACCAAGGGGCAGAGGATTTATACTTATTGCAACAACTGGCCGAACTTCCCCAAGACACCTCAACCCCTGTTTACTTATTAGGGATTTTACACCAAGCCTTTGCCGAATACAGTCAACGTCTTGCATCGGTTCAACGCAACGAATGGGCTAAAATTCAAGGACGCTTTGAAGACATTCCCTTTACTGAGTCAGCATCTTCTCTGATGCGCTTAATGGGACAAGCGATTGATAAAATTCAAGGGGAGTCTTTTCAATGCGCCATCCATAACACAGCAGATGAATGGTTTAGCCGCTTAAAAACCGCTATTCAAGGGGAAGAAATCACCCTAGACATTTTAGAAGATATTTATCCTCTTCATCCGGTGAGTGCTTTAGCATTACCTACCCTTTGCCAACGTTACGCCCAAAATGATCGATCTTTATTTACCTTTCTTACTAGTAACGAACCCTATTCTTTTAGAAATTTTTTGGATGAGACAACCCTAGAAGGGGAACCCTTTCCTACCCTAAAACTTGACCGTGTGTATGATTATTTTATTGAAGCGGCGGGAATGGGGTTAGCGTCCCGTCCTAATTTGCAACGATGGGTGGAAATTCAAGACTTAATTGCTGATGCGAAACGTTTAGAAAATGATAGTTTACGAGTCTTAAAAGCCATTGGAATTTTAAACTTAATTACCACAACAGGGGCTAATCGAGCAACCCGTGAATTAGTTACTTTAGCGATGTGTGATAGTCCTAATAATACTGAACAATTAGAGTATTGGGGCAGTATTATTGATGACTTGCTACAAAAAAATATTATTACTCATCGTCGTCAATTAGATGAATTAAGAATTTGGCAGGGGTCAGATTTTAATGTTGATAGTGAATTAAATGTCTTTATTGACCAACAACGAGATTCTTTAGTTAATTTACTTTCTTCTCTGCGTCCTTTAAATCCCCAAATTGCCCAACGTCATAGTTATAAAACAGGAACTTTAAGATACTTTGAGAGACGTTATTTAGATACAAAAAATTATCTAAATCCCAATAGTAAGGGGTTAGTAACTAAAGGAGAAGAGGAGAAGTTTCGCGTTTTACAGGAACAATTACAGCTAGAAAATGCTGATAGTGATGGTTTGATTGGCTATTGGTTAGATGAAGAAATTCCGACCCAAATTTCCTCAACGACAGTCGATGGTAAACCATTTATTTTGATTTGTGCGGCTAAATTAGACTTACTACGAATTCGTACCAGAGAATATGCTGCCCTAAAACAAATTCAAACCTCTGCACCAGAATTACAAACCGATGGGGTAGCCAGAAGAGAAGTGCGCTATCGGGTGGCTGAAGCAGAACGACTTCTTGATGAAACGTTAGCCCAAGCCTTTGACCTTGCCCTTAATGATAATCCTTGTTGGGTGCAAGGGGAAGAGAAAAAACTTAATTCCGTTGCCGACTTTAACGCAACCTTGTCCCATGTCTGCGATGAAGTTTATCACAAAACTCCGATTCTTTGGAATGAATTGATTAACCGTCGAGACTTAACGTCTCAAGGAACCAAAGCGAGACGGGAACTCATAACCGCCATGACAGAACAGTCTGAGCAACCCAGATTAGGGTTATCCGGTTATGGCCCTGAAGTCAGTATGTATTATTCCTTATTAGAAGAAACTCGAATTCATCGTCAAACGGCTGAAATCATCGAGAAAGCAAAAAGAACTTTACCTCTCTTGCAAACTCAAGAAAACGTTGATAGCAGAGGGAATGCAACTAATCTAGAAATAACAAACGCAAGGAATGAGGAACAAATTGATAACCCTGATATCTCTGCAACCATTGAAGAAGACTGGGACTTTTATCCTCCTGAACAAACATCAGGGATTTTCCCTTTTTGGAAAGCAGTAGAAGACTTTTGTTTGAACGCCTACGATACTCCCCACAGCTTAGACAAACTTTACAAAAAACTGGCAGAACCGCCCTATGGCATCAAACAAGGAGCGATTCCCGTGTTAATTGCGGCGGTCATTCTCTATCATCTTGATGATGTGGGATTATATCAAGACGGAACTTTTATTGCCATTTTAGGGGCAGAACACTTTGAATTATTGGTTAAAGACCCTTCTCGCTTTGCCATTAAATATTTTGAAGTGGTAGGCTTACGCTCAGAGGTGTTTAAGGAATTAGAGTCGATTTTACGCAATCCTAACCTGAAAAAAGCGGGTAAACTGCGAAATGCTACCTTACTGACTGTAGTGACCCCTCTCTATCAATTTGTCAAAAAACTTCCTGCTTATACAAAGCAAACCCAACGACTCAGTGAAGAAGCATTAGGGGTACTCAAAGCATTACAGACCACCGTTGAACCCGATGAACTGATCTTTACCAGTCTTCCTGTTGCTTGTAATTTAGACCCCATTGGAACCGAAGATGCAGAGGATGGAACCATTGCTAAAACGCTGCGGACTCGCTTAGTCCAGGCGTTACGGGAAATTAATACGGCCTATGAAACACTGTTAACGGACTGTCAGGGGTTACTGTATGAAGCCTTTGGGGTACGCAGTCAGGAGAAGCAACTGCGAGAAGACTTGCGGGTGAGGGCGAATTATTTAGCAGGGCAATGTGTAGAACGAAATTTACGCAGTTTTGTCCAAGCAGCCATTGATGAAGACAAATCTGACCCAGAATGGTTAGAAGCGGTGGTGATGGTGATCTCCGATAAACCCCCTGAGTCTTGGACAGATAAGGATGTAACGGGGTTTGAAGTTAAGTTGTCGGATATTGCCAGACGGTTTAAGAATTTAGAAGCTTTGCAAAAAGAAGTGGCGGCAAAAGGGGACGGGTTTGAGGCGCGACGCATTACGGTCACTCGTCCTGATGGGGAGGAAACCCATCGCATGGTTTGGGTGGATAATAGTAATGAAGACAAAGTAGAGGAGTATGTTAATAAGATTTTGTCAATTTTGCCTGATAATGAGCAAATTAGACAAGCTGTGCTGGCTAAGTTAACAGAAAGGGTATTGAATGCTGATTCAGGGGAAGGAATCGTTAAGCTGAAGGGAAAACGCACTCCTAAATCACAAAAAATCATTGAGTTATGACATTAGAGTGACACTACATTGATTAGCCGCAGTTCTTAGCTTATTATCTGATGTAGCTAGGGGAATGCCTAAACGCAAGGCCAATTCGAGGTAAGCTGCATCATAAGAGGCTAAACCTTGTTCTCTTCCTAGGGTTAAAGTGGCGTTAAACGCTTTGATTTCTGTTTCTTCATCCATTACAATCTCAAGAGACTTTAGTAATGATAACGCTTGTGTCGTTTGAGCTTGGGTCATTAGACTTGTCCGAAAATTAAATTTGTGGGAAAAAAGAGAAGAAAATCGAGATACCCCCGTTACAGTTAATGACCAATC
>JBCDDV010000252.1:0-5142 GCA_039180145.1 Cyanobacteria bacterium P01_G01_bin.49
AATGTTAAGCCAATTTATAATATCAATAAATATAAAAATTGGAAAACATTTTCTCAAACGGTTCCCAAATCATATCAAGTTTACAGACAAGTGGGTTAGACATTGGAGACGTTACCATCATCTTTGGCAACAAACCAAGTATTCTGATTTTCATAACCCAGTTCTTCAGTCATTAAAACTAGATAATGCTCATCTTTTTTTACTTGAAAGCAGATAATCCACATCTCCTTTCTTGACTTGATACCCACTTTTACTCTCGCCATTGGCATCACTTTTTTGCAAAACTTCTAGGTCTTTTTTTTCAGCTTTTAAGGGAGTTTCAGAAGCACCAGAAATTTTTAACTTTTAATTTCGGAAGTCAATAAACAGCCTTACTTACTTCTAACTTTCATTAGATGTCTCGATATTTGCTAAACTAATGATAGCAGTAATTATTGCATTAAGTCGACTCTAAAACGGTGGTTATTTTGTCAAAATAAATCCAAGAAAAATTCTACTAAAATTTTGATTGTCTATTTCGGAAAAAATCAGAGTCAAAATTAAAGAAGAAAATATTAAAATAAGCCGAAAAGTAGGAAAAGTATCATAAGTTATCAAAAGGTCATGTTAAAAATTATTTGATTAAGTTAAGTATTAAGCAACTTTCGTTGTCATTAACAGATAGACAACCCTTGCTTGATCGTCAATAAACTGATCTGCCTTGATATGAGCTAAGGAGTGAAATGGCAAATCTCAACCCAAATCCAAGTTATAGCCTAGCATTAACCATTGAATTACCTAATATTGCAGGGACTCTAGCCAATGTGACCCAAGCGATCGCCGGGGCAGGAGGCAGTTTAGGACAGATTTCTCTGATTGAACATACCCTCAAAATTACCCGGCGAGAGATTAGCGTTGATGCGTCGAGTGAAGAACATGCTGAACAAATTGTCTGTGCAGTAAGAGAAATTCCTAATGTGAAAATTCTCAAGGTATCAGATCGAACCTTTGAGCTACATCGGCAAGGAAAAATCACCATCAATAGTCGTCTACCCCTAACGTCTCAATCTGATCTAGCCATGGCTTACACCCCAGGCGTGGGAAGAATTTGTAAAGCGATCGCCCGTGAACCTTCTCAGGTCTTCAATCTCACCATTAAACATAATACCGTAGCGGTTGTGACCGATGGGAGTGCCGTATTAGGGTTAGGAAACTTAGGCCCCGAAGCGTCTCTTCCGGTAATGGAAGGAAAAGCCATGTTATTCAAAGAATTTGCCGGAATTGATGCGTTTCCGATTTGTTTAGCCACTCAAGACACCGAAGAAATTATCGCAACCGTGAAACGAATTGCTCCCGTGTTTGGGGGGGTTAACCTTGAAGATATTTCTGCACCTCGTTGCTTTGAAATTGAAAAAAGATTGCGCCAAGAGCTATCTATTCCCGTCTTTCATGATGATCAACATGGTACAGCTATTGTCACCCTAGCTGCTCTATTTAATGCCCTAAAATTAGTCCAGAAGTCCTTAGAAGGGGTGCGAATTGTGATTAATGGGGCAGGGGCTGCCGGAGTGGCGATCGCCTCCCTATTACGCAATGCTGGGGCAAGCACCATCTGGCTCTGTGATTCCAAGGGCATTCTTTCCACCTCTCGGACTGACTTAAACCCCCAAAAGCAAGCTTATGCAGTTAATGCTAGTGGTTCCCTAACAGATGCCATGCAAGGGGCCGATATTTTTTTAGGGGTGAGTGCGCCTGGGGTTGTGTCCCCTGAAATGGTGCGTTCGATGAATAAAAATCCCATTGTTTTTGCCATGGCGAACCCCATCCCCGAAATTCAGCCCGAATTAGTCATTGATGATGTGGCAGTGATGGCGACAGGACGCAGTGATTACCCCAACCAAATTAATAATGTGTTAGCCTTTCCTGGGGTATTTCGGGGGGCTTTAGACTGCCGAGCAAAAGCAATTACGGAGCATATGTATCTAGAAGCAGCCAAAGCGATCGCCTCTTTGGTAACCTCAAATGACTTAAATTATGAACATATCATTCCCTCAGTATTTGATGCGCGGGTTGCGACTGCCGTTGCCAGTGCCGTTCAATTAGCAGCGAGGCAAGATGGTGTAGCGA
Organism: Cyanobacteria bacterium P01_G01_bin.49; assembly: GCA_039180145.1. Lineage (GTDB taxonomy): Bacteria > Cyanobacteriota > Cyanobacteriia > Cyanobacteriales > Microcystaceae > JBCDDV01. The sequence continues at coordinate 2,107 of JBCDDV010000252.1, forward strand.
CCCAGTAGTATAAATAGAAAGGGAAAAAATGGATAAGGAATTCAACAGCAATGGACAACAACCCAAAAGCTATCAGGAAAAAAGATTCGATTGATGATATTCCTGAAGCGTTACGATATGATTCAACCCCGAAGTCTCTTCCTTTCCCTTCACAAAAATTAGGGTTATTAATCGCAGGAATTGTTGGGGTTACCGTCGTCGTTGTCGGTGGTTTATTGGTTTTGCGTCCTTTTTCTAAGAGGGCAGATGTTAAACCATCGCCAGTTGTCTCTTCACAGCCAACGCCACTCGTTGAACCGAGTCCCTCTCCTGACCCTACCGAAAATATTCTAGGACATTTACCCTATGAAGAAGCGTCCCCATCGCAATTAAAAGTAGTGACATCTGACGGTCGAATTAAACTCAGGGTCAGTGCTGCTGACAGTTTTCTGAAAATGCAACGAGATGCCAGAGCCAGTGGAATAATTTTAACGCCGATTTCTGGCTTTAGAACGGTTGCTGAGCAAGAGTATTTGTTTTTTGAAGTGAAACGGCAACGAAACCAAGAAACTCGCACTAGGGCTGAAGTGAGTGCGCCGCCAAAATACAGTGAACATCACACAGGATATGCGATTGATATTGGAGATGGCAATGTTCCTGCCACGAATTTAAGTCCTAGTTTTGAAAAAACAGCAGCCTTTCGTTGGTTACAAACCAATGCGGCAAAATACAGCTTTGAATTGTCTTTTCCGCCTAATAATCCTCAAGGCATTAGTTACGAACCTTGGCATTGGCGATATGTGGGAAATCCTCATAGTTTAGAAACCTTTTATAAAGCTCAACAATTACAATAATTATCCCAAAATTAATCCTAAGATCTGCAATGACTCAAGCAAATTTACTAGATAATGACCCTAATTTGCCCCAACAAGAATGGTGGGTTATTCGTTGGTTAGAACTCTTAGATTCTTATCGTTTTAAAAAACGTTTAGAACGGGCGAGAATTTATGCAAGAGAAGGAAATATTCTCAGTATTGAATTTGCAGGCTCACAAGTTTTTGCGAAAGTTCAAGGTAGTGAAGTAGAGCCTTATGAAGTTTCTTTATCCCTTGATTTATTCAGCGATGAAGACTGGGATTATGTTATTCAAAGTTTATCGGAAAAAGCTATTTTCTCAGCCCAACTTTTGGCAGGAGAAATGCCAGAAAACATTGAAAAAGTTTTTATCAAAAATGGCTTGAGTGTTTTTCCGTTTAAATTATCTGATGTTCATTCTCGTTGTAGTTGTCCAGATAAAGCGAACCCTTGTAAGCACATTGGAGCAGTTTATTATCAATTAGCTGATTATTTTAGTTCAGATCCCTTTGTGATTTTTCGGTTAAGAGGGAGATCAAAAGCTCAAATTTTAGAAGGTTTACGAGAATTACGCCGTCGTCAGGTCGAAGAAACAGTAATTAATTTAAAAGATACCGCAGAACAAGATAAAAATAAATTAGAAAAAGACTCCCAAGTTATGACCCACTCTCAAGGGTTAGATTTAGCACAATTTTGGCAATATGATCAGTCTTTAGACCCATCTTTAGTGGTTATCGTTCCGCCATCAGATAATCGAAATGTTTTGGATGTGTTAGGTAAAATTCCCTTAGCTTATGAAGAGGCAAAAATAGTCAAAGAATATCTGCAACAAGTTTATCAATCCGTTAGTCAGCAAGGGATGTTACAGGCATTAAATCGGGAAGAGTGATCCAAATTCATAAGGTAGTCTTTTTGTGATAGATATCACTATCGTCATGTTAATTGTTCTAGAGTCTTTTGTTAAATTAAATTAACTTTGAATGCCTTAAACCCTTATTCTTTCGTTGGACGAACAAGTTTTTCAACAATTAAGTTAGAATTTACGAATTATTTCGGTTGACGAATACTTGCTATATTAATTAAACAGAAGATAGCGTTAGGTGTAAAAAATATGTCTCAAAATCAAGAAGCCATTGAACTTAATAAAAGATATCAATTTGGTCAAAGAAATTTTCAGGAATTTCAATTGTCTCGTGCTGATCTTAAAGGACTTAATTTACAAAATACCGATTTTGGAGGCGTTGATTTTAGTTACGCAAATCTCAGAGATGTTGATTTCAGTGGTGCCGATTTACGAGAAGCTTGTCTTAATGAAGCAGATTTAACAGGAATAAATTTGAGTGGGGCAAACTTGGCAGGTGCATCTTTAGTTAAAACTTTTTTGATTAAAGCTAACTGCGATCAAACCAATTTACAAGATGTTAATCTCACTGGGGCTTATTTGACCCAAACTAACTTTAAAGAAGCGAATTTTCGAGGGGCTTGCCTAAGTGGAGCAAGATTAGCTGGTGTAGACTTAGGGAAGGCTTCTTCTTTAGAAGAAGCTTATTATGATGATACAACCAGATTTGGTATTGATTTTAATCCTCAACAAGTTGGAATGAAGAAGATCGATAGTCAAAAAAATACTGTCGAGAAGACAGAAGAAATTATAGCCAGTGAAACACCAATAACTCATCCAACAATAACTGTTCAAAAATTATTAGAAATTTTGAGTCATCTCAGCCAAACAAGTCGTCGTTATTTAGGCAAAACGATGACTCAGAAATATTGGGACTCTTCTCGTCCTAATTTTCAATGGCTAGAGCAATTTGAGATGAATTCGTCTGGAGAAATTATGCACCAAGATGACCTAGAAGCGATTATCACCTCTTCTCAATTACAATATTTACAAACTTGGATTAATAACTTTACTCAGTCTTGCTGTCAGATTTTCAAAAATTACCCGAAGATGCTTGATGCTCAGTTAATAAGTTTGGTAATTTCTCCCAAAATTCTGAATATTGATCATTAATTTTCTTGATTATAAAAGAGACAGTTTAAATTTGTAGCATAAATGAACAATTAATTTGCCAAGGTTGCTCTACTAACCTCAATAACATCCTGGAAGGTCAAATATAACAGTGGGATTTTAGCGATGAATACTAAACTTTAATCAGAATGTTTTATGAATCGACTATCAAGAATTTTCAATGCAATTCC
>JBCDDV010000253.1:0-5124 GCA_039180145.1 Cyanobacteria bacterium P01_G01_bin.49
CAAGAAGTCATTATTAAATTCCTAGCCATTAATCCCAATGTAACCTGGGAAGCGATTAAATTATTTGAAAGAGAAGCTCAAGTCCTCAAAAATTTAGACTATCCCAACATACCGAATTATAGAGATTATTTTACCTTAGAAAAACAGCAAGAATCCGACTTAACTTGGTTAGTTACAGTACAAGATTATATTCCAGGCATTTCCTTAAAACAATGGCTAAATAAATATCAGGAAAAGACAGATAAAAAAGTTTGTCGCATCGCCTTAGAAATTCTCGAAATCTTAATCTATTTACATGAATTAAGTCCTGCGATTATTCACCGAGATATTAAACCTAGTAACTTAATTTTAGGAGAAGACGGACATATTTATTTAGTTGATTTTGGAGCAGTTCAAGATAAAACTCGCCAAGAAGGTGTAACTTTTACGATTGTTGGATCAAATGGTTATGCACCGCCAGAACAATTATGGGGACAAGCAATTCCTGCTTCAGATTTGTATGCATTAGGAGCAACTTTGATGCAATTACTAACAGGCAAATCCCCATCAGATCTCTTATACAATAATCGCTTACAGTTCAGTCACAAAGTAGAATTAAATCCGACCTTAGTAACTTACCTAGAGCAATTAACTCATCCTGCACCGGAAAAAAGAATTCAATTTGCTCGTCAAGCTCATCAACAATTACAAATTATTGTTAATACCAATAAGACTCCAACTAAAGAATTACATAATACTTCATTTCAAAAAATGATTATCAGTGCTATTTTATTATTGTCTACCGGAATTTCATCAGCACTTTTATACTTTGCTTATCAAAAATATCTGGTTCCTCAAAATACTTTATATCATATTACTAGCCAATTTAGAACAATTATTGGTAGTCAACAAGCTTACATGATAGAACAAGGAGAAATGCCCAAAACCATAGAACAGTTAAACATTCCTATCAGTCGCTACAATCATATTTTTACTTACAAAATTTATCAAGTTGATCAATTTACGGCGATCACTTATGGTATTCCTAAAAAAATTAATCGATGGACTCCAGGACTAGTTCTCGGCCTCTCTTTTAACCCTCAAACAGAGAGATTTACTAATATTATTTGTACTACCGTTGCTCCCATTACCAATATTGAAGATATTCCATCTCCTATTATGTTAGGAAACGATCAATTTACTTGCGCGAAAGGAACCAAAGAATATAAGTGAGCGACTTTTCTGAGTTTTACTTTCGTGATTATTAAATAGTTTGCATTCTATTTTTTTCAGCTTTTATAAATGATTTTCTAAATCTTCTTTTTCCTGCTTTAAACGCACTTCTAATTCCTGAAGCTGTTCTTTCTGCGTCTCTAGTTCTAATTGACGACGAGTTAAATCTAGACTTTTGGCTGTAATTTCCTGTCGCCATTTTTCAACTTTTTTTTGTTCTTTTTTGACCCATTCGGCATTCATTACTTCATTAGTTAAATAAGTTTCAACCAAATGAATAATCCAATCTTTTGCATCTCGAATGTCAATAACTTGTTGATCATCTCCCAACTCAATTAAAACGAAAACCCCATCCCCGATTAAAATTGGTATTTCACTAGAAATCACCTCCGAAGACACAAGATCCCAATGATATTCTGACTGTTGGCGTGCCAGCAATTGAAATTCCCTTTCGCCTGAAGTCGGATTTTGTTTCACTCGGGCCAGGTGCAGCATAGCAAGTTAGGTGGTTCGGGGATGGCAGTCTTTACTATTGCAGACGTTTAAGGCGTTCTTGTAAAATTTCAGCTTGTTTTTCGGCTTCTGCTAGGGCATCTCTTGCCCCTTGAACAACCGCTTCGGGGGCTTTATTAACAAAACCAGGATTGTTTAAGCGGCCTCTGAGTGCTTTAATTTCAGCCTCTATCTTACCTAAATTTTTCTCTAATTTGGCACGAAGACTGGCAATGTCAACGACACCCGATAGAGGAATCAACGCTTGTATGGTTCCGACGACTCCAGCAATTACTTGTTCCGTCTCTGGTTGCAACTGGGAAGTAATCGTGAGTTGTTCGACTTTTGCTAAGTTTTGAATGTAATTTCGACCCGATTCTAGGATAGATCTTTCCCGTTCACTTTCACTTTGTAGTATTACAGAAACTTTGATCCCTGGTTTGATATCCGCTTCAGCGCGCAAATTCCGCAAGGTACGAATGGTTTCAAAGAGTAAGGTAAAGGAGTCTTCTAAGTCTGAGTTAATAAGAGTGTCATCAACGTCAGGATAGGGTTGTAAGGCAATAAATTCATCTGGGGTTTGGGTAAGGGTTTGCCAAATTTCTTCAGTAATATGGGGCATAAAGGGATGGAGAAGTTTTAACGTGCCATCGAGGACATAAGCTAAGGTTTGTTGAGCAACCAAACGAGAGGAAGTCTCTTCTTCCCATAAGCGGGATTTTACCAGTTCAATATACCAGTCACAAAAATCACCCCAAATGAACTCATAAAGTCCTTTTGCTGCTTCTCCTAACCCGTAAGCTTCGATATAATCCCTAGTCTGTTTAACCACTTGATGAAAGCGCGAAAGTATCCAACGATCGCATAATTCCAACTCCTCTAAATTAGGTACACTCAAACTTTGGGGAGTTTCTCCTTTCAAATTCATCATCACAAACCGCGCTGCGTTCCACAATTTGTTAGCAAAGTTTCGAGATGCTTCTACGGATTCAGACTCATCGGTTTTTCGATTATATTGTAGGCTAATATCTTGTCCTGCCCCTGCTACTTCTCTAATCAGAGTGTAACGCAGGGCATCAGTTCCATACTTTTCAATTAAGATTAGAGGATCGATCCCATTGTTAGAAGATTTCGACATTTTTTTGCCGTTTTCGTCCCTAACTAACCCATGAATATAAATATCTTGAAAGGGCATTTGATCGGTAAAATAACCCGCCATCATGGTCATTCTTGCTACCCAAAAAAAGATAATATCAAATCCGGTAACTAGGGTACTGGTGGGATAATAGGTGGTTAAATCTTCTCTATTTTCAGGCCATCCTAATGTGGAAAAAGGCCATAAACCTGAAGAAAACCAAGTATCTAAGACATCAGGATCTTGTTCTAGTTGAATATTTTTGCCGTATTCTTTTTGAGCTTTTTCCAAGGCTTCAGCTTCAGAATGAGCCACAATAAAGGGAGTGTGATCAGTAATTTCTCCTTGAGTTTTACTTATCACATACCAAGCAGGAATTTGATGTCCCCACCACAGTTGACGAGAAATACACCAATCTTTTAACTTTACTAACCAATCTCGATAAACTTTTGTCCATCTTTCTGGGATAAAGTTGGGAGAATTTTTGTCATCTAAAAATGTTAAGGCTTTTTGGGATAAAGGGTCAATTTTTACAAACCATTGGGTTGATAATAAGGGTTCAACTGGAACTTTTCCGCGATCGCTATAGGGAACAGCATGACTATATTTTTCAATCTTAATTAAAAAGCCATCTTCTTCTAACTTTTTAACTACATTTTTTCGAGCAACATAACGATCTTGTCCGGCAAAGATTCCAGCATTTTCGTTTAAAGTGCCGTCCTTATTCATAATATTAATAAACGGCAAATTGTGACGGTTTCCCATTTCAAAATCATTAGGGTCATGAGCAGGAGTAACTTTGACACAACCCGTTCCAAATTCGGGGTCAACTAATTCATCTGAAAATATTGGTATTTCTCGTCCCACAATAGGTAACTTTATGGTTTTTCCAATCAATTTTTGATATCGCTGATCATTAGGATTAACCGCAACGCCTGTATCTCCTAACATGGTTTCAGGTCTAGTGGTTGCCACTTCCACATGACCGCTACCATCACTTAGGGGATAACGAAAATGCCATAAATGACCATCCACCTCTTTACTTTCTACTTCTATTTCTGAAACCGCAGATAAGGAGGCAGGACACCAATTAACTAAATAATTACCCCGATAAATTAACCCGTCTTCATAAAGCTTCACAAAGGCCGTTCTGACTGCTTTTGATAACCCTTCATCTAGGGTAAACCGTTCTCGTGACCAGTCCGCAGACAAACCCATCCGCTTTAATTGATTAACAATAGTACCACCAGATTCTTCCTTCCATTGCCAGGCCCGTTCTAGAAACTTCTCCCGTCCAATCTCATAGCGAGTTGTCTCTTCTGCTTTGAGTTGTCTATCAAGAATCGTATGAACCGCAATACTTGCATGATCAGTTCCAGGGAGACAGAGAGTATTGTCTCCTTTCATGCGATGATAACGTACCAACACGTCCATCAGGCAATCTTCAAACGCATGACCCATATGGAGACTTCCTGTAACGTTGGGAGGCGGGATGACAATACAAAAGGTTTTTCCCTGCTTAGTCGTATCCGCTTTAAAGACTTGATGAGTTTCCCACGCTTTTTGCCATTTGGCCTCAGTGGTTTTCGGGTCGTATTGGGTGGGTAATTCTGGTATGGGTGCGGTCATGGACAATATAAAGTGGGTGGGTTGATAGTTATCTTTTTCAAATTGTGCCATACCATCGGGATTCAGGGGGAGGTGTGAAGTACCACAATAATTAATAGTCGCTATCTGCTACACAAATTCCCTTACAGGTAATGCCATTACTAGCAGTACGCCGACAATGTGGACAAAGTATGGGTTCTTTTTCTTGTTCTTTGGGTGCTTCGTTATTGTTAGTAACTGCTTCTGGATGATCGTGGTGATTCTGAGGCAAAAACGTCATAATTTATCGGTTTAGTCAATACTGAACAATAGGGAATTGAAAGTCAAATAAATCTCAGCTTTTCCCGATTAAATCTTAACAAATTGATAAAAATTAGCGTGAAATTGCACCCAAAATTCTGTGATTAAACTAACTAAATTCCAAGAAATTGCCACTGGGATTTTTGGTACATAAGTAATACAAATGGTTAAGGGATTTAAGAAGTTCGGTAGTTTATACTAAAAGTATAGAGCTAAGGTAAATATTTTATTGATTAACCTTTATGAAGCAGATTATGGACAATGGCTTAAAAACCAAGCGATCGCCCTTAAAAACCGAGATATAAGATCTTTAGACTGGGATAACTTATCAGAGGAAATTGAAAGCTTGGGCAAATCAGAAAAACGTGCTGTCAAAC
>JBCDDV010000254.1:0-5105 GCA_039180145.1 Cyanobacteria bacterium P01_G01_bin.49
TAGAAAATCGGCTTAATGCAGGTTTGCCTGAAGAAAGAAAGTATGATTTTCTTCGCAATATTCCTGATTTTGTGGATAGCGATAATCCTAAATTTAAAAATAAAAAAGAAGAAATTAAAAAGACCAATACAGGAAATAAATTCCTTTTCCCTGTTTCTTCCCTGTTGGCTGAACCAGATGGGTCTCAAGAAGAATTATTTTTCTCAAAGACCATTACAAATACTCCCATCGGGCATAATAGTATTGTGAAAACAGCATTGTCGGAATTTGACTTCAGAAAAGTCAGTTCCCCCGAAGTCAGCGCCAGTAAAATCAGTCTCAATAAATTTAACTTTCTCGATAATAACAGAGTCCAACCTAGCTCCACGAAAGATTGCCTTGGTAAAGTCATTACCGCAAAATCCCAAAGCTTTGATCATCGTACCACTCAAGTCAGCCCCGATAAAGTCAGCACAAAAAAAATAACTCCATCTCAAATCGGCTTCCGTCAGATCAGCCCCACTGAAATTGGCATGATCAAAAGTAGACATCCAGAATTCGGTTCCACGCAAAATAGCATTACTCAGGTTGATTCCAGTAAAGTCAAACTCTCCGACATCAACATAACTCAAATCAATACCACTAAAATCTCTTTCTCCAGCACTGTAACGAGCGATCAAATCTTCCCTCAAACGCCTGAGCAATTCTTCATCTCGACTCACAACTTCAATCCTCAAATAATCAACAACCTAAATAATAGCGCAACCAATATTTGGTCAAACTTACTCCAATCCTCAACCCAACTAGACATCACCTTCCAAATAACCGATCTACCCACAGGACAACTCGCCGAAGCCACCATCACAGGCTTCGACCCCTTCGGTCGCCCCAACGCAGGAACCATCTTAATCGACTATAACGCCAACGGAATCGGTTGGTTCATCGACCCCACCCCTTTGACCATTGATCATTAATCATTGAACATTTTGGATTTAAGTCTACTTCCTTGGCGACTGATAAATGTTAAATGTTAAGTGTTAAATGATTTGACCACCTGCATCACCCCACCGCCATCATTGACGGCTCACATCTTGACAACCACGCTCATCCCAACGACCTTCTCAACGCCCACCTTGCCCCAGGTATCCGTAAACTGCCCTCTCAACTTAATGTTGAGATCTTGTAAGCCATTATTCTTGCTTCAGAAGGTAATCCCCCCATATCCCCCCTTACAAAGGGGGGCAGACATGGGGATGAGGAACATTTAGAAGCATTGCTAACATCGACTCCATTATTAGCAGTGATCGCCAATGGAGACTTCAACATCTCCAACCCCTACCATCCCAACTTTGGTTGGACAACCAGAGGTGCAACCACCATCCTCAACGGTCAGGCAGTCCTCAGCGAAGATTCCCCCTTCTTCAGCAACCTCATCACCCAAACCTTCATCGTTCCCGAAGGCGCCAAAACCCTACAATTCACCCTCGTTGATGCCCAACTGGGTTCCACGAACCTATCCCATCCAAATTCAAACCCCTGCCCAAAATGGAACCGTAAACTAATAATAGTAGTCAGAGCTTCATATAAATAGATGATCTAAGAAAGCATCTCCTCCAAATCTCACCACATCAGTACAAGGCAGTCCAGTGGTTTCTTGAACCGCTTTAATGGCATTTTGGGCGGCTGTTTGCTCTAAATGAAAAGTATTAAGGGCGATCGCTTTAACAGCTACTTTTTTAGTTGCACCAGCGACACTAGCGACGCTTTCGTAGAGTTGGATCACTTCTGATAAGGAAGGAATAGCAACATGAGAGGCATGATGAATCTTAGTTTGTCCTGCACGATGAACTAAAATTAATCCAGTAGGTTGACTACCTCGAATGAGAGGTAAAGTTGCGGTTGATCCGGGATGGAATAGGGAACCTTGTCCTTCTATCCATAAAACATCATAATCATTTCCTGCCGCTAAGACCATTTTTTCTACTGCCCCTGCTGCAAAGTCTACCCGTACAGCATCAAGAGGAACGCCTTGACCAGAAATCATAATTCCCCCTTGTCCTGTTGCTAAAAATTTGGACTTCATGCCTCGTTTTTGGGCAGCAGCATGACATTCTAAACTAGTGGACATTTTACCGACTGACATATCGGTTCCAACAGTCAAAATACGCTGGCAAGTGAGCGATCGCGCTTTTGCTAAACCAATGCCTAACCCGGATGGTTCTTGACGAATATCCCAAATCCATTGTTGCGGTTGTAAGTGATTAAAATAAGGGTTTAGGGGGGTATGTAACCCATTGGCGACGGATAACCCTGCTGTGACTCCCTGTTTGACTTGTTCTAGCCAAGCATCTGGTAATACACCACCGGAGGGTGCAATACCAATTAACAAGACATCAGGATCATAAGCTAAGGCAGCTTGAACATTAGAGACAATGGGAATATCTTTGGGAATACCTGTCAAGTCTTTTAAAGAGTCTCCAGAAGATTCAGCATCAATGACAGCAACAATAGTGGCTTTTCCGTAACGTAAATAAGCTAGTCCTGTTTTGCCATGAGTGCCTTTTATTCCTTCATGAAGTAAGATTACGATACGGTGGTTTGCTGTCAAATCCACAATATTTTACTCCCTGTTATTGACGCTCCCGTCACTGAACGTGAGGGATTCTTGGACTCACCATGGCCTGTTCAAGTTGCCCCTACTGCTGGTTTTATGCGGTGATACCTAGTCTTTCAACTAGCTTCTCAAGCGTTGATTTCTGCCCGTCCGACGGTATTTTCTGCAATCATAACATTAATTCGCTTTCATGAGAGTCATCGTGCCGAACGGTTTGCCCACGACAACTCACGGGGGGGCGAAGACGCTGAGATTGTTGTCTTACCACTAATTTGACACTCATGCGTTAAATCAAAGATTTTAACGCACGATTCTTGCTTCATAACCTCTTAACTAGATATGATCGAAACCATACCCCCGCCAGACCGATTCCACAAGCATTTTAGTTTTAAGTCCACTGGCTGCCCGACAGCAGACTCAAGCAAGTGCTTTCCAAAACGCAACTGGAATACTTTTACGCTGCAACAGGCTTTTTCTTACAGCAACCCATGTATTCGTTTTTCGAGGTACAAAACCATTCTAGTTAAGCGGGCGCGCCAACATGATTGGTATTTTCTCCGTCGTCCTTGCTTGCTCCGTCTTTACGCTGAGGAGACCTCAGCGCAGGCGGTGCGCTATTTCACGGCTGGTTAAACCTTCTAGAGAAATTATACAATGCCCAGAACCCTTGCTATATAAATATTATGTATCAAAACTGTAAACCGACAAACCTTGTCCGCGATTCATCTTTTGCTAACTCTATCGAGTTTAGTCGGGAGTCCTTTCGCCGAAGACAGATAGAATTGCGATCGCTCTATGTTTAAGCGCTATAATCCACAATATTTTACCCCTAAACCTGGTAAATCATTGGGTAATAATCTTCCTTGTTGTAAGCTCACTCCTTGAAAAGGATCATCAATTAAGTTCAAATGACTATCTAAGTCAAGATAATCAGCAAAAGGAGCTAAATGGGATAGGGCAGTATTGGCTAAACTACTATCAGAATAGCAACCATACATAATTTGTAATTTACAGGCTTTGGCGATCGCAATCATCCTCATCACTTCTGTTAATCCACCTGCTTTCATGAGTTTAATATTAATGCCATGGATATAGGGAGAGAGTCGGGGAATATCTTCACTATTAAAACAACTTTCATCCACAAAAATAGGGAGAAGCGATCGCTGATACAATTGGGGCAAATTTCCCTCATCTCCTACGTCTAAAGGTTGTTCTATATATTTGACTTCTTGTCTTGCTAACCAGTCACTCATCTGAATAGCCTCTTTTAAATTCCATCCTCCATTGGCATCAACAGTTAAAGGCAAATGGGGGGTTTCTTCCCGAATTGCCAAAATCATTGCTTTATCTGCTTCAATTCCTTCAGGAGAACCTAGTTTAATTTTTAATAGTTTGACATCCATAAAATTGAGCCAATTTTTCACCCTTTCTTTCGCTTTTTCAGGTGAACTGATGCCAATAGTTACAGAAATAGGAACAACGTGATTTTCGTTTAATCCCCAAAGTTTCCAGAGGGGTAAACTGACGCGCTTTCCCAACCAATCATGTAAAGCAGTGTCAATGGCTGCACGTAAAGATGAAGTCAAATTACTTTCAATCAAAACACTTTCAATTTCTTGTCGATCCCAAGGACTAAATTTTTCTAAACGCGGAATCATTTGCTCTAATTCTTGCTGTAATTTTTGGCTACTTTTCTTCTCTTCTCGTACAATGGAGAATGGTGAAGCTTCTCCCCATCCTTCTATTCCCTCTGCTGAAATTTTTACCCATAAATTTGTATTGTGAGCAGTCGTACCTCTACTAATAGTCAAAGGAAAGCGTTTATGAACCGTAAATGGTTGAATGGTTAGACGCATTGAAATAATAAGAATATAAATAACTTAATGATTGAGTTGAATCGACTTTATTATAATAAAAGCGAGGAAGTTTTTATGGAAAAACCATCATTAAATTTAGACAATTATTGGATATTTTATGAGTATTAATGGAACATCTAAAAAGATTTTAGCAATTCAAGGAGATATTACTAAACAAGCAGTTGATGTCATTGTTAATGCGGCTAATGAGTCATTATTAGGAGGAGGAGGGGTTGATGGGGCTATTCATCAGGCAGCAGGGCCACAATTATTAGCTGAATGTCGGAAATTAAACGGGTGCGATACAGGAGATGCTAAAATAACCGGAGGTTATCAACTATTGGCGAAATGGGTGATTCATACCGTAGGGCCAGTTTGGCGTGGTGGGAATTCTCAAGAAGAAAAGTTATTAGCGAGTTGTTATCATCGTAGCTTAGAAATTGCCACAGAGAAGGGGCTGAAAACCATTGCATTTCCTGCTATTAGTACGGGGGTTTATGGTTATCCCTTGAAATTAGCAACACCTATTGCTGTCAAAACCGTTAAGAATTTTCTAGAAGGAGGTACGACCGTCGAACAGGTAATTTTTGTTTGTTTCAGTTTAGAATCTTATGACTGTTACAAAAAGTTTCTCATAGAAATAGTTCCTGAATAAA
>JBCDDV010000255.1:0-5092 GCA_039180145.1 Cyanobacteria bacterium P01_G01_bin.49
AAACTTCAGCAAAATTCCTAAAAACCTCAATGGACAATCATGGTAAAATTCCTAGATAAGCATCAGGTAAGTTACCCATGAAATTTGCCATAGTTAGTCAAGATTTCCAAACAATTACGGGAAAAACGGGGCGCGCACGGAAATTTTTACTCTACGAAGCGAGTCAAGAAACACCACCAACCCTCATCGAAAAGTTAGAAGTTCCTGACACTCAACCGACTTTTCATGATCTTCATGAAGATGATATGACACCTCATCCTATCGATCATAGTATTTTAATTACAGGAGAAGCCGGAGAAGGATTAAAAGAACGTTTGAGTCGTCGTGGAATTACCGTGTATATCACCAGTGAAACTGATCCTGCGACAGCGATTAATGGTGTAATCAAAGGCGATGTCCCTATTCTAGAACCAACCCCTCACAAAGAGGACGGTAGCTGTTAAATTAATTAGATATTACGACTTACTTCTGGATTGATAAAGCTAATTGAATCATAGTGATGTTAGCAGTATCAATCCAGTTGGTTTAGGGAACAAATTATCCTAAATTCGACTTATATCTTACTACTTTCATTGATTTTTGTCACTAATTAGAATAGTTCTCACTCATGTGCGTCGGATATCTTGAGTAATCCATGAATCAACGGCAAAATTGTCTCAGGGGATTATAATTTCTTCACGGGAATAGTAGCGATCGCTTGATCAATTGCCACTCTCGAACTATCGTATCGATCCTTAGATAAACTGCAAAGATTCTATGATTCAGGTTCAGGAATTTTTAGGGCATTTTTAGCCTTGATTAAAGCATTTCGATAACCATAACTCGCCTCGACTATTGCCCCACGTTGCTCAGCATTTAAGGAACTGTAGGGTGTTGCTGCAACTTTTTCTGAAGTAAAGAAAGGTTCTATGGTTTTCAAACAAGCTTGATAAGCGGACTGGACTTCCTCACTAATCTCTTTATCAAGAACCGCTTTGTATGGTTCAAATTGACTGTGGATACCAATCCAATTATGCTTAAAAATCAATAAACTTTGATCTGACCAAGTTTCTTCTTCACTCGAAATTTTCTTAGCTGGAACTTCTGTTGCCAAACTCAGCATTCCATCAAAATTAAGGGGGGCATTAAAATTTTTGGGGTCATTTAGTTTATCAATTAAAGACTTTACACTTTCCATAAGTTCCTCCGCGTATGGTACGGCTGCTTGGAGATCCCCATCCCGATAAATCAGTGCTTCAATTCGATGAAAACCTTTGAACTCAGGAGACGTTTCGCCTCCCTCGATAGCGTAAGGACGAGCATCTATATCCGTATCTTCTTGTTCAAAACTCCCCGCATAAACTTCGATTTCTTCATAGGGAGGACGAGACTCAACGTAAGCTAATTTTGCCCTTGATATATCGCCACTTTTTAGGGCTGATAATAAGTCTTCAACTAAAGGAAGTTGTTGATCGGCACGTTTGCGAAAATAGGCTACACCAGCGTTAACTTGAACATCATAATTATTCGGTTGAGCAGTTAGATATCCTGTCACTAAAAAAAATAATGCTAAGATTGCTATCACCACAGATCCTAGTCTAATTTTCATTCATTTTTCCTCATTTGACAATAAATTACAATCTTAAAATTACCATAAACATTGAGTGAGTCTCATCAATGAGTTGAAAATTTTGACGATAATCACTAAGTTTCTTCAATACACAAAGCGTCTGCTTCTGGTTGATTTAATTTCAGTAAATTTCCCCTAACTTCGATCATTAAAGGCCAAGTTCTTGAAGCCTGACGGACTAAAATAAATTCAGTTCCTGGCTTTAATCCCATTGACAATAATCTACCTTGATATCCTCGAAAGATTTTGTCATAACCGACAATATATCCTTTAGCACCGATGGGGAGTTCACGTAAATAAGTCGTCAATTTTTGTTTCATCATGAGTTACGGTTTGAAAAGTTAGAAACGTTAAATTGTTGAGACGTAATCATTGAGAGACTTTACCTTTAATGAGAAATTGGGAAAGGCTTAAGCTTATTAAGCCCGTATATTTTTTGATTTTTAGCAAGCTTTACGAAGAATTTATCATCAGTTCATCTCCTAACAATTTAAAAAGTAAAGGTGGTGCGAATTGTACCAATCACCAAAGCATCATTACTATCGTCATAATCGGGGGAAGTAATCACAATAATGCCAGGAGTAATCGCAATATTGTCATTAATGGGATATTGATAAATCGCTTCTATGTGGAAAGAACTATCGCGGTCATTATTTCTTAACCCATCAGGTAAAGCAATATCAGATTTAGACACCCAAGGTTCCATTCCCACAATAATTCCCGCTGTATCACCTTCAACAAAGGCATCAGGAAATGCCAAGGTTACCGCCCAATTCCAAATATCTAACTTTCCTCTTTGTATGACATCGAAATCTTCTCCGACATCAATTGCCCCTAACGTTCTCGTTGAGGTAAAACCACCCCAACCCCCTAACACAAACCGAGGAAAAATACGCCAGGTAAATTCCATGCCATAGGAATTATTAATCGTATTCACAGAAGCCTCAAAGTCCTCAAATTCTTCTTCAATAAAGCTTTGGAAATTAGAGCGACGACTACCCGTTCCTGAGTCAAGATTGTTATATCCATGCACATAGGTAAACGCCACCTTAAAATTGTCACTGGGTTCATAAGCTAATTGTCCAATGACACCAAAAGGGCCATTAAACATCCCTTCTCCCAAATCAGGACTATTTCCCTCTGTGGCTAAATAACCACCACTCCATTCAAAAACCTCAAAAATCCTGCCTTGAAAGCCAATCCCCGGCCCTTCAGCCATATAGTAAAGGGGGTTACGGGAGCCGAATGCAGATATGGCCCCAGATGCCCCGTCCCCATCGAGGAAGTTTACTGTCGGCACAAAGTCATCAAACGCGCCACCAACTGGTTCGACAAACATTCGCACATTTTCTGCTAAAGCAAACTCATAGATAATCAGTTCTATGGCCAAATCACTGTCATCGGGTTGAGAAAAGCCTAATTCCCCCTCAAAGGTGCCTGTGATATCAGAATATGCGGGTACAGTTCCTGTGGCGAGACGAGTATAAAGTAAGTCATCTCCATCAAAGCTGGTATTTAATTCTAGTCGTCCCCGATATCCCAGGTTAGTGGTTTTGTTAATATCTTCAGTGCCTTCGTCTCTCTCCCCATTGGTAATACCCGTTAATCCCACCACGAACTCACCAGTCAGAACCGTTGTAGTAGAAAATTGATGGTCTTCGAGATAGGCTGTCCTTTCTTCTAAATTAGAAACCCTAGCCCCCAATGCAACGAGTTCTTGTTCAAATTCCTGAGCCAAACGCTTTAATTTTTCGATATCTTCACGCAAAACGGCCACATTTTCTTGTAACAATCGTTCTATGGTATTGAGGCAAGCATTTAACCCGGCGGCAAATTCATGGCGAGATAAAGCTCGGTTGCCGCGAAAGGTGCGATCTGGATATCCTACGATGCAACCATACCGTTCTACTAAACTTCGCAGGGCTTCATAGGCCCATTCTGTGGGAGAAACATCTTGTAATTCCGAAATATTGGTGACTTGAGACATTGACCCCTGACGACGACTAGTCGGGTTCAAGAAACCATCGCGAGACTGTCTGAGTTGAAAATCTCGATCAGGTCTTGGTAATGCTGGGAGAGGAGATGTTGTTTGTTTTTGAGAAACATTGGTTCGTTGACGACGACTGCTAGGGTTCAAAATGCCATCACGGGGCTGCTTTAATTGAAAATCCCGGTCTGGCTTTGGTAATGCTTGATTCGTAGCAGTTGATAACAAAATCATGCCGAAAACAATGGCTGATGTTTTAAAAGCAGAAATTAACTTGGACATTTAATGCCTCACACCTAAAATGAAAATGATTATCATTTTAATATAGATTATTCCCAGCCAGCACGATTCATAATTTGAACGGCTGTGGCTAAATTCGGCCCTAATGCAGCGATATTAGTATCTTCTGCTTTAAATGTCCCAAAACTTTTCAATACCGGGTCAAGGGCAACCTTTTCTATAAACGGATATTCATCATTTCCTTTGGCAAAGAATTCTTGGGCAGTATCACTGGTTAAATATTCCAAAAATTTAACGGCATTTTCTGAGTGAGGGGCATTTTTAACAACACCAGCCCCACTAATATTGACGTGGGACCCTCTCCCATTTTGGTTGGGGAAAAAGACACCAATTTTTTCATAAACTTCTTTTTTAGCTGGTTCGTCAGACTTAGCAAATCGAGTTAAATAGTAAGTATTAGCTAAGGTTAGATCTCCTACTCCTGCCGCCACATCTTCAATCTGTCCCATGTCATTACTTTGGGGAGGACGGGCAAAATTCGCGACAAAACCTCGAACCCATTCTTCGGTGGCTTCTTCTCCATTAGCCTCAACTAAGGAAGCAACCAAAGATTGATTATAAATATTACTAGAAGGACGAACAATGATCCGGCCTTCCCATTTTGGGTCAGCTAAGGCCTCATAAGTCGAGAGTTCTTGGGGATTTACCTTATCCTTGTTATACATGATTACCCGCGCCCGCTTGGTAAACCCAAACCAGTAGCCTTCTGGGTTTCGCAGGGAGGAGGGAATTCTTTCTTTCAAAATAGACGAAGCGGTCGGCGCAAAAATTTCGGCTTCTTGGGCCCGCCATAACCTTGCCACGTCAACGGTCATTAAAATATCAGCCTGGGTATTATCCCCTTCGCTTTGGATACGTTCGATCAGTTCATCGGCGCTGCCTTCAACCAAATTAACTTTAATGCCTGTTTTTTTGGTAAACCCCTCATACAACTCCGTATCGGTATTGTAATGACGGGAAGAATAGAGGTTAACTTCCCCTTGTTCTCCTCCAGACGATGTACTTGAGGTATTGCTGTCACTACTTGTCCCAGTACAACTGGTCATTAATTGACTTACCCCAACAACTGCTGCTGCTGTACTTCCACCTAAAAATAGTCTTCTCGATAGTTTACTCACAGTTAATTTTGTTTGACTCCTTGTCACTCGATTGGCACTTCCGGTGCGGAAAGGCAGCCACCTCTACAACACGTTTAC
>JBCDDV010000256.1:0-5090 GCA_039180145.1 Cyanobacteria bacterium P01_G01_bin.49
AAACCTGAAAACATCGTATTTAATGCCAACTTACAAGAATTTGCTCAACAAGTTGGCTATATTTGTAATCTAGAAACGGCTGGCAAAATTGAATCAGAAAAAGCTTATCATCAGGTTAAAGAACTTTGGGAAAAACTAGAAATCTCCAAACAACAATTAAAGATTGGCAAAAATATGTTTGGGCAAGATGATGGCGAAGAACCCCCAACGTCTAGTGGGTGAGAAGTGTGCTTTTTGAGCTTATTTTGTCGTTGGCAGACACGCTCTAGTAAAATAAACAACAAATTCTCTATTTTATCTGGCACCTTTGTCATCAATGTCTCGTTCTAAAGCTATTCAATATTATCTCTTAGCCCGTGTTCTGTTAGCCCCATTAATGATTTGGACAATTGTTACCTTGGTGTTTTTACTACTCAGGGCGACTCCGGGTGATCCAGCAGACGCAATCTTGGGAAATCGCGCCCCAGAAGCCACCAAAGAAGCTCTACGAGAGAGTTTGGGGTTAAATCAACCCTTATGGTTACAATATTTGACTTATTTGGGTCAATTACTCACGTTGAACCTGGGAACTTCCATCACCAGTCAAGGACAGTCAGTTTGGAATATCATTTCTCAGCATTTTCCTGCTACTGCTGAGTTGACTTTTTATAGTATGGTTGTCGCTATTCTCATTGGGGTGACGATTGGGATTTTTTCTGCTTCTCGTCCCAATACATCGATTGATATCGGAGGGCGACTATTTGGCATTATTACCTACTCTTTGCCTATTTTTTGGGTAGGAATGCTCTTACAATTGATTTTTTCTGTTCAATTACGTTGGTTTCCTCTAGGAACTCGTTTCCCAATTAATCAAGTTCCTCCCAATGGACTAACAGGAATTTATACGATTGATAGTTTATTAAATGCAAATTTAAGTCAATTTTTGACAGCCATTTATTATCTGATTTTGCCTTGTTTTACCCTAGGATTACTCTTAAGTGGAATTTTTGAACGTATGGTCAGAGTAAATCTCAAACAAACCCTACAGGCAGATTATGTAGAAGCGGCTAGGGCAAGAGGTATCCCCGAAAGACGAATTTTGCTGGCCCATGCGCTAAAAAATGCTTTAATCCCCGTTATTACTGTGTTGGGATTGACGTTTGCTACCTTATTGGGTGGGGCAGTTTTAACAGAAGTTACTTTTTCTTGGCCAGGGTTAGGAAACCGTTTATATGAAGCAATTTCTGTGAGAGATTATCCGACTGTCCAAGGCATTATGGTCTTTTTTGGGGCAATTGTTGTCATTGCTAGTATTTTTATTGATTTGATTAATGCTTATATTGATCCACGTATTCGCTATTAACATTTCTTTAGTAACTTAGAGATGAAGCGTCGAACGGTCTACCACTCTTGTGAGATACAAGGAATGAATAGAGTCTTGGAAATGTATGAAGAAGAATCTACTTTATACGACTCTCTTCATTAATTCTGTTTTTGCAACAGTACCATTCGCAAACGTTCAATATCCTGAATTGGGGGCGCACCAAACATACGGGAATATTCTCGACTGAACTGTGAAGGGCTTTCGTAACCCACCTGATAAGCAGTATTGGCTGCATCGGCATTTTCGGCAAGCATTAGGTGACGCGCTTTTAATAATCTTATTTGCTTTTGATATTGCAGTGGACTCATGGAAGTAACTGCCTTAAAATGCCTGTAGAAAGAAGAAGAAGACATCTTGGCGTATTCAGCAAGATTTTCAATCCGCATTGGTTTATCAAAATCAGTCTTAATTAGCTTAATTGCCTCGGCAATACGCTGCATATTACTGCCAAATGTTGCAACCTGACGAACGGCTTCCCCCTGTTCCCCCTTCAAAAGACGGTAGTAGATTTCGCGGATGATTGCTGGTGCTAAAAAAGTAATATCCTCTGGTGTATCCAAAAGTTGCGTCAGCCTAATAGCACAATTAATCAATGAAGGCTGAGCATCACTAATAAACCAGCCTGGAACTAAATTATCTTGTTTGATTGGATGGGGGCGAATTTGAGTAATAAGGTCGCAGAGTTGCATCGGATCTAACGTCAGCTTAAATCCCAAATATGGTCGCTCTGTAGTTGCTTCGGTCGCGTATCCGCAAAGGGGTAAATCGACTGAAATAACCAAATACTGGGCGGTACAATAGTGATAAGTTTCTTCGTTGAGTAATACTTTTTTTTGACCTTGAACGACAATAGCTAAGGTCGGTTCACTAACATTCTGCATTGCGGTCAAAGTATCGGATTGGCGAATAAACTCCAGCTTGTTAATCTCTGTGGTGTGAAGGCCATCGCCTTTGCTGTCGGTGTGCTTAGAAATTAATAAGGATAGCTTTTTACATTGATCGATAGTCGTCTCATGGCTCGATTCAAACATCGTTTCTGTTTCGTGGCAGGTTTAACTCTTTTTTAGCCCATTGTAGAAAAAAGTTTATTCGGCAAGTGTCAAGCTTGAGAGTATTAGGCAATCATCTGGGAGATTTGTGTATTTAACAAATCGTTTTTCCAACATAAGATAAACCTGTAGCCAAAAGATATATGGGTATCAAGCTATGAATGACATTACAACAAAAATCGCATTAGTAACAGGGGCGAGTAGAGGACTAGGCAAGAATACAGCGTTAGCACTAGCCAAAAAAGGTGCCAATGTTATTTTGACATACAACAGCAGCGAAGCAGAGGCTAAGAGCGTTGTCTCGGCAATTGAAGAATTAGGGGGAAAAGCTGCTGCACTACAGCTAGACACTACTAATATCAAAAGTTTCGATAACTTCACCGCACAGGTTAAGCAGTTGCTTCAAGAGAAATGGCATACAGATAAATTCGATTTTTTGATTAATAACGCAGGAATTGGCCTCCATACACCCTTTACCGAAACAACAGAAGAGGAGTTTGATCGCTTGATGAATATGCACGTGAAAGGTGTTTTCTTCCTCACCCAAAAGCTGTTAACGGCGATCGCAGATGGAGGACGAATCGTTAATATTTCAACAGGACTGACTCGCTTTGCCCTACCAGGATATTCTGCTTATGCAACGATGAAAGGCGCAGTGGAAGTATTAACTCGCTACATGGCAAAAGAATTAGGTGCAAGACAGATTGCCGTCAATACCGTTGCTCCTGGTGCCATCGAAACGGACTTCGGTGGTGGCGCAGTGCGGGACAATGAGCAGCTTAATAATTTTATCGCCTCCCAAACCGCATTAGGTCGTGTGGGTGTTCCTGATGACATTGGTTGCGCGATCGCATCTTTACTTTCTCAAGACAACCGATGGGTTAATGCTCAAAGAATTGAAATTTCTGGTGGTCAATTTCTTTAAAAGAAATAAGTGGTTTTACTAATTAATAGACCGTTACTAAAAAACAGGCAAATTATTATGTCAAATGTAGAAAACAAAGTTATTGTCATTACTGGAGCTAGTAGTGGCATTGGTGAAGCAACCGCTAAATTGCTAGCAGAAAACGGAGCAAAGGTAGTTCTGGGCGCACGACGCACTGAAAAGCTTCAAAAAATTGTGGAGGATATCCGTAATGAAGGTGGCACAGCAGAATTTAAAGCTGTAGATGTTACCAACCGCGAAGATGTAAAAGCATTCATTCATTTTGCTAAAGATAAGTTCGACCGTGTAGATGTCGTCTTTAATAACGCAGGGGTAATGCCCTTATCTCCCCTGAATGCTTTAAAAGTTGAAGAATGGGACAAGATAATAAATGTCAATATAAACGGCGTACTGAATGGAATTGCAGCAGGTCTGCCCATTATGGAAGCCCAAGGAGGCGGACACTTTATTAATACAGCATCTATCGGCGCGCATGTAGTAGTGCCTACGGCTGCGGTTTATTGTGCTACCAAGTATGCTGTTTGGGCAATCTCCGAAGGTCTACGGCAAGAATCGCCAAATATTCGCGTGACAACCATCTCTCCAGGGGTAGTAAAAACAGAACTGGGTTTGGATATCACGGACGATACAGCAAAAGGCTTTTTACAAGAATTACGTAAAATAGCATTGACCTCAGATGCGATCGCTCGTGCTATTTTATACGCTGTATCTCAACCAGATGATGTTGATGTTAGTGAAGTGATTGTTCGCCCAACTGCCAGCGCATTTTAAAACTCAATACAATAAGATAAAACTGAGAGCTTATCTCTCGTTTAGAATTAGCTAATGAGGATAGAAAACAGGGAATTAGAATTGGTTTTGATACAAATAGAAAAAAATTTGATTTTCTTTGTTAAGTTTATTCGTATTTAAACAAGCTTTTAGTACAATCAAGTCCATTTCAAGATAAGGTTTTTTGGGTCGGTCGCTAGACTTTGTCGCCTTTAGGGTACCCTTAACTCAAACTAACGTTAATTAATGTGGAAAGTGTTGTATAGTACATATATACGAAAAACTTGTTATTCTAATAATGCCACTTCAGTCGTCTTTACCTCTTTTCCTGCTCATTGATGGTCATTCTTTGGCATTTCGGGCCTATTATGCCTTTGCCAAAGCGAGAAAAGGCCCATTACGAACATCAACGGGAATTCCTACCAGCGTTTGTTTTGGGTTTCTTAATTCTTTAATTCAAGTCATTAAGTTACAAAAACCTCAATATATTGCCATTGCTTTTGATCGCAAAGAACCAACTTTTCGCCATGAAGCTGATGTTAATTACAAGGCAGATCGCAAAGAAATTCCGGAAGATTTTATTCCCGATGTCGAAAATTTACAAGAATTATTAACCGCATTAAATTTAACAATCGTAACTGTTCCTGGATATGAAGCGGATGATGTTTTGGGAACAATGGCAAAAAAGGGAAGTAAAGCCGGATATCAAGTTAAAATACTGACTGGCGATCGCGACTTGTTTCAATTAGTTGATGATCAAAATAATATTAGTGTTTTGTATTTAGAAAGAAATGCGGTTAAAAGTTCTTCCGGTCAAGGTTATACAGAGTTTGACGCTGAAGCAGTTGAAGAAAAATTAGGCATTAAACCAACGCAAGTTGTCGATTATAAAGCATTATGTGGAGATAAATCAGATAATATTCCTGGGGTGCGAGGAATTGGAGACAAAACAGCCTTTAAC
>JBCDDV010000257.1:0-5074 GCA_039180145.1 Cyanobacteria bacterium P01_G01_bin.49
CCTCGCTTGAGAAGAACTGGCTTATCTTGGGCCCCAACTTTTTTTAACAAGGCAAAGTTTTGCATATTTCTGGCCCCCACTTGAACCACATCTGCCACTTCCCCGATTTTTTCTAAGTCGGCTGCATCCATAACTTCTGTAATAATGCCCAAGCCACTAGCTTCTCGCGCTGCTGCTAAGAGTCCTAAAGCACTTTCTCCGTGACCTTGGAAGGCGTAGGGGGAGGTACGAGGTTTATAGGCCCCACCCCGCAAAAATTTTGCTCCGGCTGCTTTGACCCGTTTGGCCGTTTCTACGATCATGGATTCATTTTCTACAGAACAGGGGCCAGCTACAACGACGACGGGGTGATTTTTACCAACGGGAACAGGGCCATCTGGGGTAGGAATGATCACTTCACTATATTCCCCATGACGGTATTCTAAACTTGCCCGTTTAAAGGGTTGTTCTACTCTTAATACATCTTCGATCCAGGGACTAATTTCTTGAATTTGTCGGGGATCAAGTCCGGCGGTTTCCCCCACTAACCCAATGACCACTTTATGTTTGCCGACAATTTTTTCAGGGGTTAAGCCCCACTCTTCAAATTCTTGGCTAATGCGTTCAATTTCAGTAGTCGGCGACCCAACTTTCATTACAACGATCATGGTTTCGGTTCCTTTAGTATGAGTGATGTTCTCTTTAGTTCTATTTACCCTACTTAGGGGCATAAGTTTTCAAATGAGCTAATTTTTTTTCGCTTCTTGCCTGGCACTTCGCCAAGCTTGCAGGGTTCGCCCTAAATTGACAGTAAATTCTTGCCATCCCCACCAACCGCCAAGATGATTTTCATCCCAGGAAGTAGAGAAGATTCCATAACTCAAGCCTAGCACCCCTAAGCCAAAGAGTCCCAAACTGACAGCCCCAACGGCAGCAGTGGGAATTTCGAGCCATCCATGGCTAACAATCCAATAAAAGATAAAAAATGAAGACATGCCTAGCCCGGTAGGAATGCCTGAAAATAGGGCCATCCGTCTCACCATGCGTTTGCTGACGTTATCGGGAATAGCATTAAGATTACCCTCTTTGCGGCGTTCTTGGGATTTTTTGGTAGTTTGAACGGCAGTTCGGGAAGTTTCTGGGGAGGGGTTTGACTTTTTTTTCTTTCTTTGACCGGGTTCAAAGGGCAAAGAGTCTCGTGAAGGGTCAGAAGGCATAGGTCTTGGGGTTCAGAAGTTAGCAGTCGTCACTCAGGAATTCTCCTGATACACTTATTATTCCAGAAACAGAGCATGATACCAACGATTCGGCTCTGCTTATTTGACTGAATAAGGCTAACGACGGATGCCAAGGCGTTTGATTAGGGTTTGGTAGCGTTGTGAATCTTTACCGTTAATGTATGCTAATAAACGTCTGCGACGGCCGATCATTTTCAGTAGTCCTCTACGGGAAGCATGATCTTTAGGATTTTGTTTCAAATGACCAGTCAATTGGCTAATTCGTTCTGTTAGCATAGCCACTTGTAGATCAGGTGATCCGGTATCTGTCTCATGAACTTGATATTCACTCATGAGGGTTTGTTTTTGGGTAGATGTCAAACTCATAGAAGCTATTTAATAAATGCTGCAGCCTTCCATGATATCATTTATTTTATGATCTAACTACTCAAGAAATACTTGCATCAGTGTCAGGTGGTTCACCTTAGTCCCAAGACGGTTTGTAAAACGGCGCGATCTTTGGCTTTCGCTGAAAAACGGCCGTTCTCTAAGTCTCGAATCCAACTTTGACTTTTTCCTAATTTTTCGGCTAACGCTCTCTGACTTAATCCTTTACTTTGTCTGGCAGTTAAAATTTGATCAGCTGATAGATTTGGTAATTTTTTCGCCCGACTCTTACGATTACTTTTGCGTTGTTTTTTTTGTTCAAATTTAGCGAGTTGCTTTTCCCATTCTGGGGGTAATTCAAAGTGCAAAATTCTGGCTTTCATTAACCAATTCCATTTCCCTCTTGGGCCAGAATCAGTTAACCGATGTTCTTGAGAGCCATCATTAATCCAAAATTCTAATGCTTCATCTACATCATCAGGAAGCTCTGCTAACCTCACCCATAGAGGTTGTATTTTAGTTGGATAAGAAACTGGATCAAAAACAGGTTTTAGACCATAATGATTTAACACTTCTAAGTCACTTTCAAAGGTGCGCAATAAACGTTTTCTTTGCTCTCGTTGAATGTCTGCTTGAGCCATTTTCTCCCGTCCATAAGCGACCCTCATTAAAGTAGGAACTGTAATGCATTGTTTTCTGCCCATCTTACTTTTAAAAAGTAACCATAACATGATGCGGACAGCCCCTTGATGCTGCTGCCAAATACTCATCACAGTGGTTAGTAAAAATTGTGGCAAAGAACCATATTGGTAAAAGGCAAGTCGTTGACTATAGGCTTGTTTATTTAAAAAGTATTTTGACCAAATTCCTGGTTGTAATCGAAAGGTTAACCCGATCAAATGTTTACATCCTAAATCATCTTCTTGAAAATGATGTTTAATGCCTAATAAATTCCAAAGAGAACTTTCTGGTACGGTAAATCCTCTAACTTTTCCTTGTTGGGGCCAATCAATGGAAGCCATTACTTGACAAGGTTGCTGAACTAATGTTTTGATTAAGGTAAGCTTTGTTGCTTTGCTGAGATCTTTCCGTTTATCTAGCCCTAAATATTTCTCAATTTGTTGATCGCTAATCACAAATTCTTCTTCCCAAGGTTTCTCTAAGGTAGTTGCATAACCGGCAAAGAGCAGATGTAAACAAGCTGCTCTAATATCAATTAATTCTAGTTTCGATGAATCGCATAAATACTTAATGGGGTCAGTAGAAATCGGGTCTAATTTATTATTTAAACGAAAGATAATATTTCCCCGTCCTTGTTTGACAGATCGCTCGTAATATAGAGATCCTTCTGCATCTTTTTCCCAAGGAAGAACAGCCGCACGAGTCAAAACACTACAAGCTTCCCAGACAACCATTGATGAAGCAAAAGGAGTGTTTTGCCCATTAACAAATAGTTCAGCAGATGTCGCCATTCTCTCTACTGTTTTATATCTCCCTTTTTTGGCTTGTGTTGGGGTCGGACTACTAATAGGACATTGCACAATACACTGAGGTTCTGCATAATAACCTTGGCAATTATTACAGAGTTTTTGATCTATCCAATATTCACCATCATCTATTTTGATGGCACCCGTAGGACATTTGATTTGACAGTTTTCACAAATTGAACAACTATCAGAAATTGTATAAGACATGGCACTTTAAAGAGGGCGACAAATCAGTCAAGAAATGATGATCTTTTGATGAAATTAATAATTTAATCTCAGACATTTAAGATAATTCATAGATCTTGATCTTAATAACGAATTGACTTATCACTCACACAACATCAATTTTTCCCTGACAGGATTCAGTCAGTTCGCTAGATAGGAAAAAATTTTATTTAAAAGTAAGTAAGTAAACCTTACTATTACTTATTTTACAAACACTTCTCACACTTTTAATAGTATTTAATCTAGGGGTTTATAATCTGTTTGCAATGAACATTTTTCTATTATTGTGTCTTTCTATTTTTTGAGAAGAATCTTGGTATTAAAAAGAAATGATTATCCATATGATGCAATAATTAATGATTTTTATGAATAATCATCACTAAAGATACCTAGCTCATTTTTAGGCTAGTCTTATTAAAGAACTAAGTGCTACAATTCCTACTCTACAGGCAATACAACCTCAAATTAATCAGAGAAAAAGCGACCTAAAAACAAAGAACGACTGAAAATTACAGCTAAAATTTAGAGGTTGATCGAAAGATAATCGAATAATGGTCGTTTTGTTACGCTGACAAGAAAGTAATTTGTCTATGATAAGAAAGTAATCTATCTATGATTCTTGGGCAAATTGTTTGTAAACTAAAATAAAGTTAAGTCATAAAATTGTAATCTGATGTAAATTATGTTTATCTATGCGACAAGGTTATCTTACTGATGATAAATAATTAATGCTAAAGATTAATCTGAAATCGGCTCATTCTTATCTATATGGTTTGGTCACCTAAATTTAAAAAATATTAAGTAATTAAAAATTAAGATCACGTTATCATTAAGGATGAAAAAAACACTTAAGAATGCTTGTGATACCCCCTTCAATTGTTCTAGATCCCTTATTATCTATGTGGTTGCGAGAAGATATAGGGCGAGGCGATCGCACCACTGACGGGTTATTGACCCAAGATTTGGGATCAGGGGAATGGGTAGCCAAAACAACGGGAGTCATTGCTGGTTTACCCATTGCTGCTAGAGTTTTTCAATTGCTAAATTCTGGCACAACACTGACCTCTCTAGTAGAAGAAGGCGAAATTGCTCAAACTGGACAGACAATTGCTCAAATTAAAGGGCCTTTAAACGCTTTATTAACTGGGGAAAGAGTTGCCTTAAATTTGGCCATGCGATTGAGTGGCATTGCAACCATGACCAGACAATACAGTGATATTATTGCTGATTTACCGACACAATTTGTGGATACTCGCAAAACAACACCAGGTTTAAGAATATTAGAAAAGTACGCTAGTTGGGTCGGTGGTGCAATTAATCATCGGATGGGATTAGATGATGGGGTAATGATTAAAGATAATCATATCAAAGCTGCCCGAAGCATTGAAGATGCTATTAAACGAATTCGTGAAACCACTCCCTATCCTTTGACCATAGAAGTAGAAACAACCACCTTTCAAGAGGTTGTAGAAGCCCTTAAATATGGGGCAGATATTATCATGCTCGATAATATGGCAATAGATATCATGAAACAAGCTGTAATCATGATTCGGAATCAAGATGAACGGGTAAAAATTGAAGCATCAGGAAACATTACGTTAGACAGAATTCAAGAAGTTGCAGAAACAGGCGTTGATTATATTTCTAGTAGTGCGCCGATTACTCAATCGAAATGGTTAGATTTGAGTATGAAAATTGATTAATACCGGGGAAGGCGCGTTGAGCCCGTATCACCTGGAAGGTGGTTGCGACATCGTCTTCCAGATCGGGACGGCGAAG
>JBCDDV010000258.1:0-5042 GCA_039180145.1 Cyanobacteria bacterium P01_G01_bin.49
CATCAGGCCAGTAATTAAATCCGATAAAATTAAGTATACGACTTTCAAATAATTAATCTTATGAGATTCAATTTAGTGTTATTTTAAAATCTTCGAGGATCTTTGCTCAAGTTTCATCAATTTGAATTTCAACGACTTTGATGCGTGAGGAAAGTCCTGATTTAATGATAACTTTTGAGCGTGATACGTCAAAGGACTTGGCTAACAGTTTGATAAGTTCTTTATTGGCTTTTCCCTCCACAGGAGATGATTTAAGATAAGCAGTCAAGCTGCCGTCTGATTCTCTAATTAACTGTTGTTTTTTAGCATTGGGTTTAGCCTTGACTTGCTTTTTCATAATGTCGCTCCATTGATCAATGTTCAATGTTCAATGTTTGGTAGCTAATGCTTCTAGAGTCATGGTTTCGTATTGTTCAAATGGCTGGTGAATCCAAGGATTATTGGCTAAATATTCTACATAATAATCAGGTTTCGTCTGAGAACAACTTTTATACCAAATTACGGCTGTTCGCATTTCTTGAATATTTGAAGAATACTCCCCTAACCATTGACTAACCTGTTGTAAACTTACCCCAGAATCAACTAAATCATCCACTAATAAAACGCGATTTCCTAATGTTTGATTGGTCATGGCAACAGATTGACCAATTTTCAGAATGCCACGAAGACGATTATCTTCACCCCCATAGGAAGTGGCTGCAACAACTGCTAAAGGGATATCATATAAACGACTGAGAATATCACCAATTCTTAATCCTCCTTTGGCAATACAAACAATTTGATTAAATTGCCACTGAGATTGATAAATTTTAACCGCTAAGGCTTCAATATGATGGTGATATTCTTCCCAAGAAATGTACAAATCTGACATGATTAGACAGTTGAATTTATTCTGGTTTCTGAGAAAATTCTGACTACATGGGATTATTCAAACCAGAACCAGATAAGGTAGCTGTTGGTTGATTAGAATTGGGTTGTTGAGGTCGTAATTGTCTCATTAAATTAGCCATTTCTAAAGCATTTAAAGCGTAATTCCAACCTAAATTACTTTTAATTCCTGCTCTTTCTAAGGCCTGTTGCATTGTATCAGTGGTTAAAATCCCGAAAATCACAGGAACGCCTGTTTGAAAGCCTGTTGCAGCGATTCCTTTCGCCGCTTCTGCTGCTACATAATCAAAATGGGGGGTATGGCCACGAATAATTGCGCCTAAACAAATAATTGCATCATAATTCCCTGAAAGTGCTAATTGACGAGCAACCAGGGAGACTTCAAAGCTTCCAGGAACCCAGACATAATCTACTTGAGTCCCATTAGGGTCAACATTCACCCCATGACGCTTTAAACAGTCTTGACACCCTGCTAATAATTTGTCGGTGACCAAATCATTAAAACGACCAATAACAATGGCAAAATGTAGCTGAGATGGATCTTGGGAAAATGTTCCCTCAAAAACGGTCATAATTGTTAACTCAAGTTTTTTCTACTCAATTATCCCACATGGAGAATCTTAAGAGTTTCAGCACAAATCTAATTAATTTTTCTGACTTTTTTTGCGCTTTAATCCTGTTCCCAAAGCTACTACGGTAGCTACACCGAGAATCGTAGAGGGTTCATTTATTTCAGGTATAGCAGTGAATTCGGTGAAAGCAACTCCTGAGATGGCTCCACTGCCATTAAATTCTACACTAAAGTTGGCTATTTGCTTATCGGGAACTGTAAAGAATCTAAGGTCATTTTCTTCTGTGCTGGTAATACTCTGCGTAAACTTTGTCCCATCAAGAAAATTAACCACAATGGTTCCACTTGCATCATCAATAATACCGATCTCGCCAAGTTTAACAGAAGAGAGAAAGGTTCGATCAAAATCAAATGTAATCGTTCCACCCTTTGCTATGTCGTCTGGAACTCCATTTCCTGGATTTTCTTCAAATATTAAGGCATTACCTTGAGGAATAGTATCATAGACAATATCTTTGTACTGTCCATCCCCTGTCGCTAAATCATTATCTCCGTCACCACCGGACTCGCACGGAGTCGTAAAACCGTTATTTGAAACAGCACCTGAGCCTGATGGTAAACATTCCGTTTGGAATAATCCTAAAGGAGCTTTAGAGTCTCCTGAAATATCAATCCCAATAGACTGCCAGAGACTGCCAACATCGACTCGCTCACCAGGAAGATGAGTATCTAGCTCTTGAGCATTCAAGGCATTTCCCTGAGCATCCGTATCAAAGTCTAAGTTAAATGAAGCTGCTCTGGCTTTACTATTAGTATTTAAGACACCCAAGATGCTAACAAAACAAAAGACTAAATTGAGAACTTTGTACATAATATTGAATAATTATTCTTTCCATATTTTTCCTCTCAATTATTGATCGTACTCAAATGTAAGTAGAGTGAACATCCTTAAAAATACTGAATTATTTGGTTATTTCCACCTTACTACTCCGCCTTTTCCTTGACTCGAACTCAGGTTAGTAACGAATATTAGGATTGTCATCCCTTAGCATTTTGATTACAGCATCGACAACTTTGATTTTAGTTAATGCAATAAGAGTGCTTCGACAAACTGATCGCTCACAATCATTGAGCAACTTAGTCAATTAAGTTCTTCACTTCCTTGATAATTGTATTTTCGTCGGATCTCGGCCATCTTTTGCCGATCTTCTTCAATTTCCCCATCCTTATCTATGGAGTAAGCCCCTGTTTCGTAGCATTCTGCTGCTGCTAACATCAAATCTGTCAGGCTATTCCAGTGAATTTCTTGAATATCCAGTTCTCGATCAATATGCCAAACTGAAGTCGTTTCTTCCCCCATCACAACAGCATACTGATAATCGCCGTTACCATTCAGTATTTCTAGCAAATGGGGATTCCATTCTGAGTCCCATTTTAAATTGTCTTGATAACTCTTCAATGCTTCTTGTAAAGATGGAAAATGATCATAATCGGGGGCAATATCTTCGCAACCATGAGATCCGTTGTGCCATCCATAAAACTCATAAAGTTCTTCTACTTGTCTTGATGGATTTTGATGTTATTTTTACAATATAAAAATGGACTAACTTATAATATTACCATATGGAAAAGTGTCACGTTTTAGGATGATATTCCCTTTAGTAATGAATATTGACAGACTCGTTTTAGAGAGACTTTTCAAAAAGGTTGAACAACTTTCTCCAGAAGAGATTGGAGAAGTGGAAAACTTCATTGATAATATTAACCAACGGAATGATGAAAACCTAGAAAAAGCAGCGACTCAACTTTCTGAAGCCGCTTTTGCTGCTGTTTGGAATAATCTGGAAGACTCGGTTTATGACGACTTATAACTTTGGAGATATTCTCCTAGTTCGGTTTCCGTTTACTGACCAAAGTTCGACAAAAAAAAGA
Source organism: Cyanobacteria bacterium P01_G01_bin.49 (assembly GCA_039180145.1). Lineage (GTDB taxonomy): Bacteria > Cyanobacteriota > Cyanobacteriia > Cyanobacteriales > Microcystaceae > JBCDDV01. The sequence continues at coordinate 3,392 of JBCDDV010000258.1, forward strand.
CCAGCAGTGGTTATCAGTTCCAATCGTTATCATCAAGAAAAATCTGATTTAATCATTATGGCAATCACCAGTCAAATTAGCTCATCTTCCCAATGGGGGGAAGTTCTCATCACTAATTTTTCAGCCTGCGGATTAATTAAACCTTCTGCCATTAAACCAGTTATCACAACGCTTCAAAAAAATTTGGTTATTAGAAAACTAGGCACGCTGCAAAATTCTGACCAAGACAATCTTAGAAATTTACTTCAAACTCTTTTTGCTTAAAATTGCTAGAAACTATTAATGAGGAACAGGCAACGGCAAAATGGCATCATATTCTCTTGATGGCTTTTGATGTTATTTTTATAATACTTGGATAACTATCAGTTCATTTTTACTATTGTTTAGTTTTAATTGGGGATTTACCCTGAGACAGAATACGATGATTAAAGGGTTTTCGTTGCCTGGGAAAAGATTACGTCAGTTGGGATCATTTTTAACACTGTTTAGCCTCTGTTTTGCTTTAACAGTAGGTTGCAATCAACAACAGAATTCTACTGCTCCCCAAACCTCGCCGAAAAATAGCGATCGCATCACCATTGGCACAATTTCTCAACCCCGTACCATTGATCCCGCCGATAGCTACGAATTATCAAGCATTATGGTGATTTATAATCTCGGTGAAACCCTTTACACCTATAAATTAGGCACCACTGAACTTATCCCCCAATTAGCCACCGAAATGCCGACGGTGAGTGAGGACGGCTTAACTTATACTGTTCCTATACGCGAAGGAGTGACGTTTCATGATGGGACAGCTTTGAACGCCGAAGCTATGGCCTTTTCCCTGGAACGGTTTATGACCAATGGGGGTAAACCTTCTTTTCTGTTAGCCGATACCATCGAAACCGTTGAAGCAACCGGAGACTATGAATTAAAAATTACCCTAAAAGAACCTTTTTCAGCCTTTCCTGCTCTTTTAGCCTTTCCAGGTGCTTGTGCTGTCTCTCCAGAAGCGTATGAAATTGGAGAAGGCAAATTTACACCGGATAATCTCATTGGCACTGGCCCCTATCGTTTGACCAAATTTGCTAGTGATTCTCTACAATTAGAAGCATTTGAGAACTATTGGGGAGAAAAGCCCAAGAATCAAGGCATTGACTTACAAATTTACCCCACCAACCCTGCCAACCTTTTCAATGCTTTCCGTACCCAGGCTGTTGATGTCGCTTATCAGTCTTTGAGTGCCGAACAGATTGAACAATTACAAAAAGATGCCGAAGCTGGGAAAGGACAGGTCATTGAAAATCCAGGAACCGCTATTGCTTTCATGGCCTTGAATGTGAATACAGAGTTTGTCAAACAAAAACCCGTGCGCCAAGCGATCGCAACGGTGCTGGATCGTCAACTCCTCAATCAGCGCATTTTGAAAGGTCAAGGAGACCCCTTATACAGTCTCATTCCTAAGACCTTTGAAGCCTCTCAACCTGTCTTCCAAGAGCGTTACGGAGAACCTAATGCCGAAGCAGCCCAAAAACTCCTCCAAGAAGCGGGATTTTCAGCCGAAAATCCCGTAACAGTAGAGGTTTGGCACTCATCAGGGTCAGTCGATGCTAGGAAGGGATAAATGTAATTATCGGCATCTAAAAAGTCAGGATACCAAGTAGAAAGA
>JBCDDV010000259.1:0-5038 GCA_039180145.1 Cyanobacteria bacterium P01_G01_bin.49
GATCACTATTGGTATTCCCCTAGGAATTGTTATTACTCGATATTCTAGATTAGCGACTCCTATTCTTGGTGTTGCTAACGCCATTCAAACCATCCCTAGTTTAGCAATTTTTGGCTTTTTAATTACCGTTCCCTTGATTGGTGGTATTGGCAAAACTCCGGCAATAATTGCTTTGATTCTTTATGGATTGCTTCCTATTATTCGTAACACTTACATTGGCATAAAAAAAGTCGATTCAGGAGTAAAAGAAGCAGCTATATCAATGGGAATGACGGGAAAACAAGTATTGATTTTAATTGAAATTCCCTTGGCGTTGGGTATAATTTTAGCAGGAGTTAGAGTTTCGACAGTTATTTGTGTGGGAATTGCGACTATTGCTGCTGCTATCGGGGGAGGTGGGTTAGGAGTCTTTATTTTTCGAGGAATTTCAACCGTTGATAATCAATTGATTTTAGCAGGGGCAATTCCATCTGCTATTATTGCTTTAGTTGCTGATTGGGGAATTGGTTGGATAGAAAAATCTTTTACTCAATATGACCAGCCAAGACCTAAATCTAAGAAAAAAGTTTTAATTACTTTAGGGGTTCTGGGCATAATTTTATTTAGCTTTTTGGGAATTCTTCATCAAAACACGTTTTTAGCCAATCAAGAATCTGGAACAATTACGATAGGCTCAAAAAATTTCACAGAAAGTATTATTTTAGGAGAAATTTTAGCCCAGGATATTGAAGCTAATACTAATTTGAATGTAAAACGTCAATTTAATTTAGGTGGGAGCTTTGTTTGTCATGAAGCTGTCAAAAAAAAACAAATTGATGGATACGTTGAATATACTGGAACCGCTTTAACTGCTATTTTAAAAGAAAAACCGATTAATAATCCCCAAAAAGTTTATGCAAGAATCAAACAAGTTTACGCTCAAAAATTTAACTTAGATGTTCTACCGTCATTAGGATTTGAAAATACCTTTGCCATTTTAATTCGCCAAGAAGATGCCCAAAAATATCAAATAAAAACTATCTCCGAAGTTGCTAAATATACTCCCCAGTGGCAAGCTGGATTTGGTCATGAATTTTTGGCCAGAGAAGATGGCTATCCAGGATTAGCACAAACTTATGACTTAACTTTTGCCAGTCCACCAAAGGCTATGGAACTAGGGTTAATGTATCGTGCTTTAGCTAATAAACAAGTCGATTTAGTGGCTGGAAATTCTACCGATGGACTAATTGAAGTCTTAAAGCTAATAATTTTAGAAGATGATAAGCGATATTTTCCTCCCTACGAAGCGGTTCCTATTTTTAATCAAAAAACTTTTAAAGAATATCCCCAATTGAAGAAAGTAATTGAACAACTCTCTGGACAAATTTCTGCTTCAGAAATGCAACAATTGAATTATCAAGTTGATGACCAAACTCAAGCAGTAGAAGAAGTGGTAAAAAATTTCCTGGTCAGTCAGGGATTAAACTCTTAAGTTAGATTAGCTCAAGAATATAACCTGGTCTGGGGCCTATCTGCATGGTAATTGTTACCCAACTTATTCTGTGGGTGAATTAAGGTAAAATAAGAGAAGCCGGGTACCCGCAGTGAAGCAGCGGAATGGGGCGAAAGGCCTCATCCAAGAGATCTGAAACTTTCGTCCGCCCAACTCCGTCCTGCGCATAGCTCGTGCGTAGGTTCCCGGCACCTTTATCTGGTATCTGGTTTGGAGAGAAGAGGTGAAAAAGGACAACGCGCGCATAGTGCCTGAGTCATTTATCGGATTGTTATATGAAGACGGCGCTTTTGTAAAAAGCTTGAAACCGGGGAAGCATAAGTTTAAGGATAAGCTGTTTAATAGCGTCCAGCGAGAGATCAAGCTGATCGATATGCGTGAGCGTTCGCTAACGATCAAAGGGCAAGAGATTTTAACAGCGGACAAAGTCGCTGTTCGTGTCAGCTTGTTGGTGTATTTTCGGGTCAAAGACGCCGAGAGCGCTGCACATAACGTCAGTTCCTATGAAGAAAGGATATACGAAGATGTGCAGCTTGCGGCAAGGCGATTTCTTGCGAGCCGCGAATTAGATGCCATCTTAAGTGATCGTAATGAGATTTCTGATAACGTAAAAGTCGATGTCTCCGAAGCGGCGGCGGGTTACGGGGTAGAGATCATCCGGGCCGATGTCAAAGATTTAGTTTTTCCGGGCAACTTACGCGAGATCATGAATCAAGTCTTAGAAACGGAAAGGCGTGCGGAGGCAAAACTCATTGAAGCGAGGAAGGAAGCTGAAGCGAATCAAATCAAATCTCATTCAGAGAACGAGATGGCGATCAAGAAGTTAGAAGCCGAGAAAGCACAGTTAAAGCTGTCGGCCGAGACAGAGCAAGAAGAGGCAAGAATTCGGCTGCAAACGGATCTTGAACAGGCGAAAGCGATGGCTGAATATCCTGTCTTGTTGAGGCTGCGTCAGATTCAAGCACTACAGGAGATGGCTAAGCGTGGTGGAAGATTTTCGATAGGCTTAAAAGACGACGAGCTATCTTCATTATTTGAAAGTGATAGGCCATCGCGTAAATCATAGACACACCTAACCAGGCACTGAGCTTAGTCGTTAGACCGCAAGTTTACTTACTTAACGTCAGTTCGGGTTAAGGTTATTTGGCTACTCATTTGACGAGCTAATGGGACTTACAGCCAAGGAGAGAATCAAGATTTTAGCTTATCCCGAACTCAGGTTAGCTACTATAAACATTGATTTTTAGTTATGGGGTCAATCTGCAATCTGCAACCTGTTGACATTTACCTCATAATATGAAAAAGTAGAGGTTGTACTAAAAATATGCGGGTATAGCTCAGTGGTAGAGCGTCACCTTGCCAAGGTGAATGTCGCGCGTTCGAATCGCGTTACCCGCTTGACAAAAAATAGTCTTCGAGACCAAATCTTAATTTTAGATTGCGGAAATGTCTCCTATTCTATATAGCAGGGACACTATACTATATAGAGCTAATTTTTGGAGCAACTCAACTGACACTCGTGCGACCTCAAAAGCCTGTAAAAATCGACTTGAACCAAGAATATCCCTGTCCTTGTCGGAGAAGGGGTCATCTATTACCCATTGTTCTGACGGAAGCCTTCGGCTGCGATCGCTGTCAGCAAATTTTTGTTGTTGAAGAAAATGGTCAAACGATTGAACAGTTATCTTCAAGCTATCCTTATAAGCGAATTTGGCGTTGGACAGGCTACCGTTGGTTAATTGTACGTCCTGGGTTAAGAGATGGCTATGTACCCATCATGACAGGCATGATGATAATTTTATTAATTGGATGGTTACTCTTGGCATTGCAATCATCCTTGGGGCCAAGTATCATAATCGGAATTGCGGTAGCTGGACTCTTAGTAGTCTTGCCAATCATGATTTTCTGGTTAGCCTATCGGCGTTAAGGCAAACTTTATGACTTTAGAAAGCTCTCCCAACTTTCTGCCAACATCTGTCCAACGGGCTTATAATGCCTATCTAACCCTCGAAACCACTGACAGTGGTAATCGTAACGAAGGCATCAAAGCAATGGCTAGGGGATTAAAATCTGCCTTTGATGCAATTCTAGAAGCCAATACTTTAGATCTGGAGATGAGTCGGGAAATGGCAGTCCCAGAGATTCTCATCGACTGGCTAAAATTAACCCCAGAAAGATTAAACAATACCATTGAGATTCTTGAACAGTTAGCAGATTTGCCCGATCCCATTCAACAGGTATTTAATGCCCCTTATCGTATCAGCACGATGGGAACTTATTGCCAACTTATGCCACTAGGGGTGATTGCTTTCGTCTATGAAGCGTTTCCTGAGTTGGGAGCGATCGCTGCAGGTTTTTGTTTAAAAACGGGTAACAGTTTAATTTTAAGAGGATGTGGTTCTTCTACTCACTCTAACCAGGTAATTGCGGAGGTTCTCCAAGAAGCACTTAAAGAAGCAAAACTTCCTCCAGGATCGTTAGAGGTACTTTCAGGTGAACAGGGAACTTCTATTCAAGATTTAGTTACCCAGCATCAATATTTAAGTTTAGTTATTCCTTATGGCCGTCCCACTTTAGTAGAGCAGGTGACACAGTTAGCCACCGCACCTGTGTTAAAGTCAGCCATGGGAAATTGTTACTTATATTGGTCGCCGACGGTGGATTTAGATTTAGTACGATGGGTGATCCTTGATAGTCATGGGAGTGAACCTGATCCAGTCAATACCATTGAAAAGGTATTAATTAGTCCGTCTCAAAACCCATCAATTTTGGTAAGATTGTTTAATATTTTGCGAGAAAAGGGATTTGAGTTACGCGGAGATAGTGAGTTGTCAGCAGAGTTTGAAGATTATTTAACTCCGGTGGCATCTGAAGAATGGAGTGTTCCCTATTTAGAGCGTATTATTGCCTTTAAAGTAGTCAATGATTTATCTGAAGGCATTGCTTGGATGAATCAATACAGTAGTGGTCATGCGGATTGTTTAGTGACTGATTCTTATCCCGAAAGTCGTCAATTTGCGACAGAAGTTGATAGTGCTTTAGTGTATATCAATACTTCCCCTAAGTTTGATCGTCGTCCGAAGGATGGAGAGTCTTTATTTCTAGGAGTTTCTAATCAAAAAGGTCATCATCGAGGATTGATTTCTCTAGAAACATTTACAACTCTGAAACAAGTGGTTCAAGGAAATGGAAAGTTTTGACTCAAACCCAGATGATTAATATCTTCCCTTATTAATAAACAATCTCAGGATTAGATAAAGTATAAACTTATCAAGTTAGAAAATAAATAACTTATTGATCATGAATTCTATCACCTTGCTTGGCTTAATTGCTGGTGCCTTAACAACAATTTCTTTTTTTCCTCAAGCACTAAAAACCTGGAAAACTCGCTCTACTAAAGACATTTCCTTAGAAATGTTTCTTTTATTTTGTACTGGTCTAATTTTGTGGGTAATTTACGGAATTTTCGTGCAAAACTTACCCGTAATTATGACTAATATTGCGACTTTTATTCTAGCTTTTCCCATATTAGTTTTGAAGCTAAAA
>JBCDDV010000260.1:0-5023 GCA_039180145.1 Cyanobacteria bacterium P01_G01_bin.49
ATCAGTGATCAGTTACAAAACCTAGGATTAAGTCTTGGCGAGATCCAAAGAATTGAAAATTTTGATGATCTTCTTCAAGAAATAGACCAAATCAATGTTGCTCCTGATAGTTTTTTGGTTAACGATCAAGTTTTTAGTAGTGATGTTATGGAGCAAACAACGATCAGTGATCAGTTACAAAACCTAGGATTAAGTCTTGGCGAGATCCAAAGAATTGAAAATTTTGATGATCTTCTTCAAGAAATAGACCAAATATATACTCGAGTGAGTTTTAGTAGTACGTCAAATATTACTGACTTATCCAGTGATCCTATTTTTGGTAATTCTCCCGCGGGAGATTTCTCTGGATTAGTAAATTTATAGCAAAGAGTGGTATCTTCTTAGCGAAAATCTAAGAATGGGTTTTGTAGAGGTGAATAACTATTCACCTCTACCTATAATTTACCTAAACACTCACCGTTAAAGGACTTGATAGAAGTTCTTTAAGTAAAGGAACTTTATCCGTTGCTTCCCAAGGAAGATCCAGATCAGGTCGACCAAAATGACCATAAGCTGCCACATCTTGATAAAAACGGCCTCCCCGTTGTGAGGGCAGTTGACGCAAATTAAGAGACTGAATAATACCCGCAGGACGCAATTCAAACAGTTCTTGAACTGCTGCTAATAATTTGGCTTCTTCAACTTTACCTGTGCCAAAAGTTTCCACTAAAATGCTAACAGGGCGAGCAACCCCAATAGCATAGCTAAGTTGAACTTCGCACTTATCAGCTAAACCAGCAGCTACAATATTTTTGGCAACGTAACGACAAGCGTAAGCAGCAGAACGATCAACTTTCGTGGGGTCTTTGCCGGAAAATGCACCGCCACCATGACGAGAATAGCCACCGTAGGTATCTACGATAATTTTACGTCCTGTTAACCCAGCGTCTCCTTGAGGGCCACCAATGACAAATTTTCCAGTTGGGTTGACAAAAAACCGAGTCTCTTTCGAGGGTTTAATTTCCATCTTGGCTAAGGTTGGTAACACTACGGCATCCCAAAGATCGGATTTAATCTTAGCTTGAACTGCCTCATTATCGGTGATCGAACCAATCGTTTCATCATGTTGTGTCGAGATGAGAATGGTATCGATACCAACGGGAATACCATCTTCATAAGCAATAGAAACTTGGGTTTTGCCATCAGGGCGTAAATAAAATAAGTCTCCTGTTTTCCTCACCGCTGCTAAGCGACGGGCAAAACGGTGAGCTAAGCTGATGGGCAAAGGCATTAATTCAGGGGTTTCATTGCAAGCATAACCAAACATAATACCCTGATCCCCTGCCCCGATGCGATCTAATTCATCATTGCTGAGGGACTCGCGTTGCTCTTGAGCTTGGGTGACACCTTGGGCAATATCAGGAGATTGCTCATCTAAAGCGACTAAAACCGAACAACTATTGGCAGAAAAACCATTATCAGCATCAATGTAACCAATTTCTGCAATTTTCTTACGGGCTAATTCAACAAAATTAACATTGGCTTTTGAGGTAACTTCTCCAGTAATTAAAACTAACCCTGTATTCACTACTACTTCAGCCGCTATCCGACTTTGAGTATCTTGGTCAAGCAGGGTATCGATGATGGTGTCTGAAATTTGGTCACAGATTTTATCCGGATGACCTTCGGTAACAGATTCAGAAGTAAACAGATAACGGCGAGACAATGTTCTTTACCCTCTCTAGTTAACAATATCGATGAACTTTTTATTAACGTATCATCATACACCCTCAAATCAGGATTAGTATAGATGGATCTGATCAAGTTGAGTAATGATGGTGTCGGCTTTTTGTAGATGAGGGGCGTGGGAATTTCCCCAACAAATACCGATGGTTCCTGCTGCCCCTGCTTGTTGTGCCATGATCATATCACCTTGAGAATCTCCGACCATTAAGGTTGAATGGAGAGGCGTTTTTAGCTGTTGACAAGCTTGAATAAATAATTGAGGATCAGGCTTGGCTAGCCCTTGATCGCCTCCCATTATGAATTGAATGTAATCCGAGAGTTGATGTTCCTGGACAAATTTTTGTACGTCATTAGCGGGGGCAGCAGAGAGAATACCCAATTTTAATCCTGCCTGGGATAGCATTTTCAAGACATCTAAACTGCCAGCAAATAAAGGAGAGGTTGAACGATTTTTGGGTAAATATTGATCAGTTTCGATAAAGACATTCTGAGCGATCTTTAATGCTTCAAACCAACTCCTTCCCGTTTCTGCAATATAAGCAGCCGCAGCAATTAAGTTTTCTTGACGACTACCCACTGCCATTAACCCTGTGGGGTCAAGATGATCACCTTGTACGCCAAAAGCCATTAATAAGGGTTCCCCAGTGCCAGGAATTTGAGCATCAATTAAACGGGCGCGGCGAATACTTAATTCTCGTAAAAAGTTTTGCGAGTCTTCTAAGGTACCATCTTTATCAAAAATAATAGCCTCGATGTTGTTAAATTCTCGATCACCACAACGAATATTTATCAAAGTTTTGGCCTCAATTGTTAAAACTTTTCTCAACTTCCTAATTAAATAGTCACTGGAGACTCGACATAAATAGTCGGTTCTTGAACAGAAAATTTAATGCCGTGGTCGATGAGTTTGTTGGTCATAGTTTCATTGGCTAATTCGAGGAGTCGTTTCCGTAATTCTATGGAATTTTCACTTGATCCAAGAATGAAGAAAGTGACCCTAGCGCGAATTCCTGGTTTATTTTCTTGAGGAAATAAAGTGATTTTCGTGCTACCGGGATCAATGCCAAATAAGGCATCTGTACTTTCTTTAACAACTTGTTCTACTAAGGCTTGTTCTGAGTCTTCTAATTCTTTTAAAAAGTCTAGATAAAGTAGTACCATCACTTTTTTACCCCGCGTGACGTTCTCAATTTCTAAATTAGCCATAATAGAATTAGGAACAATCATTAAGGTACTTTTAGCAGCAGTCCGAATTTTGGTTGACCTTAATCCAATCGATTCTACTCTCCCAAATAAACCACTTGGTAGGCGAATATATTCTCCGGGAATGAAAGGACGATCTAAATATAAAACGCCGGTTCCTATGAGTTGCTCTAAGGTTTTTTGGGCAGCAAAAGCGATCGCTAATCCCCCGATTCCTAAACTAGCCAATAATCCCACTAGGTTAATTTGCTGACTTTGGGCAAAAGCAACCACGGCAATAAAGCCAATTATCACATTAGCAATTGTTTCAAAAACAAGCAATAATTCGTCGGCTTGTCTACCTAATTTGCGGACTATTTCAATCCCATAAACTCGAACGAATTGGCGAAAAAGTCGAGAACAAAGCCAGGCTAAACTACTAATTAAACTAAGATCAATAAAAAATCTTAAGAACTGATAAAGACCAGAATAACTTTGTAGAAAATTAAGGGCAAGAGAAACTAAAATCAAAGTGCCTGTAATACGAAAAATATTTTCAATTGGCGTTATTAAATTGTCATAAATGCTAGAAACCTGTTTTGGTGAAGATCGTTGAATAACTAATCTAGCAAGGAGAGGAGTATAACGTCCAATGACTAAAGATAAAACGACAAAAACTAAAAAGATTAAAAGTTGTAATCCGAATTTAATAATATACCGTTGAGTAGTTTCATCGAATTGAAATAAGTTTTGCAGATATTCCAAGGCAGTTGTCATAACTAACTAAGACTAAATTGTAATGGGTGAATCGACATTAATTGTTCTATCTTCAATTTCAAAGGCAATTCCATACTCTTTGAGTTGATGGGTGATTTGCTGATTAGCAATATCCAAAAATTGACGGCGCAATTCCATCGAAACTTCTCCCGATCCCAAGATAAAGAAGTTTATTTGCGCTTGAGTAACGGGAGATTTTCCATTCTTTCCCAGCAATTGTTTAAAAACAACCTCAGTGCTGCGAGAGTCAATACCAAAAATGTCATTGGTACTATCTAAAATAACTTGGCGAATTAATGCTTTTTCGTCATCGGGAATGAGAGTTTGAAATGTTAAATAAATTAGAGAAACAACCTTTTTACCACCTGTATAATTTTCAATGTTCATCTCTGTTAAAGAACTATTAGGAACAATCATTAAAGTTCCTTTGCCTGATGTTCTCACTTTTGTTGACCGTAAACCGACAGATTCTACTCTTCCAAATGTGCCATCAGGTAAGCCGATATAATCATCAGCAACAAAGGGTTTATCTAAGTAAATAACAATTCCTCCTAACAGTTGCTCTAAGCTTTTCTGAGCAGCGAAAGCAACAGCTAACCCTCCAATACCTAAGCTTGCAAATAATCCCAACACATTAATATTATGGGTTTCGGCAAAGAGAAAAAAGACAACAATAACAATGGCAGTATTAGCTAAATACTTAGCAATAATAATAAACTCACTATTAAGCTTACTACTACTGGCGATCGCTGACTCTAATAAATAGCCATCAAAAAACTGCTGAAAGATTTGGAATCCTAACCAAATCACTAAACCAACTGTTGCTAAACCTATCGGAAGTTCTAATAATTTTAACCAGCCTGGCAAGGATAAGAATAGGAGACTCAGATCTGTAAATGATAGCAATCCTATCAACCCTAACCAGTTTTTGTAAGGGGCAATAATTTGCTCATAAATAATAGTAATATCTCCTGAAAAAATTTTAGTTATCACGCTACCTAGAACTCTCGGCAAGAGAAAAACGCCAAGACTCAAAATTATTAAAACTAAGGTGATAACAGCAAAAACAATAATTGTACTAAAGTCTATATTTAAAGATATCGTATCTGTCATATCGGCCAGGTTGATAAATAGTTCAACAAAAAGAGATTAGTTTTTAGATATTAATTCACGAGTAGATCATAACATAGATTAATTTATAAATCATGCTTGCTGACTAAACTTCAGCCTTTAGATAAAAGGTATTTTACTGAACATTCTCTCTAACAATCACGAGGATAGGGACTTATCAGCAGCGAAGGGAGTAGATGGGTAGCGTGGAGAGACTATGAACAATTAA
>JBCDDV010000261.1:0-5003 GCA_039180145.1 Cyanobacteria bacterium P01_G01_bin.49
CAAAAGCAAAAATAACATTAGAGGCCTTTCTCAAGCTTCCTGAAACTAAACCTCCCAGTGAATATATAGAAGGAGAAATTATTCAAAAACCGATGCCAAAAGGAAGACATAGCCGTTTACAAGGAAAATTATGTGGTGTCATTAATAATATTGCCGAAAGTTCCAAAACTGCCTATGCTTTTCCTGAATTAAGATGTTCTTTTGGAGAACGTTCTCTTATTCCTGATGTAGCTATTTTTAATTGGAATCGTATTCCTTTTACTAATAATGGGGAGGTTCCCGATAATTTTAATTTAGTACCAGATTGGACAATTGAAATTCTTTCTCCTGACCAAAAACCCAATAAAGTTATCGGAAATATTCTTTATTGTTTATCTTATGGTTGTCAATTGGGATGGTTTATCGATCCTGATGATCTGAGTTTATTAGTATTTTTATTGAATCAGCAACCTCTATTATTACAAGAGAATGATAAATTACCTGTTTTAGAATCAATTGATTTGACGTTAACTGCTAATCAATTATTTAGTTGGTTGAAAATGAATAATTAATGAATTCAAATTAATTTGCACAGGAATGTTGAGTATGGTAGTTTTGATTTAGCATTATACAATCGAGTAAAACATCTATAATGCCTTTATTTACTGTTCTATCCCAATAATATTTAAGCTTTCTATCCTTGTGTTTAAATCTTGATAGTTGTTGATTAAATTGAGTAGTTGCTTCATGAATCATGTTTAAATCATATTCTAATTTACGAAAACGATATTCATCTGTAATGTTAAAATATTCTTGACGCGCTTCAGATAATTGGGTAACTTCTGGACAATTTCTAATTTTTTGTAATTGCCTTCGTCTATTAATCAGATTCAGAAAAATAGATAAGGTTAAAGGTGATGCAGTCAAAAGAATCTGTTTAGTAATTATAGTCCCTACTATTCCTCCTATTGAGCAAGTAACTAAAATGTATTCTGTAATATCCAACCAATGAGGTTTTGACATGACACTTATGACACTTCATGAATAATAAGTACTAACTAATCTATGATATAGTCTGACACTACAGTCATCAGTGATTTAGGTCACGTTAAAAAATAAATAAGATTTGCTGAAAAAGTTATTGATCAAATTCTGCTGTCAAATGCCAAAAAACTGCCGCAGCAGTTTGGAAAGATTGACAACTAAAAAAGTGAAGGCAATAGAAGATTGCCAGTTTTTGACTGGGGAATATAAGGTTTTGATTTTATACTTAAGATAAGTAGAGGATAGATTGATGAAAATAATACAGACCAAAGGAGAAATCTCTCAAGGACAATTAAGAGCCAAGGTTCCCCCTGAATTAAGTGATGGAGAAGTCGAGCTAGTGATTATTGCCAAAAATGAACTAGATGAATTTGAAGAAATGCGAGAACTGGCCAAAAGTAAAGGCTATGATACTAGAGAAAAAAAACTAGAATTGATCCAAAAAATCAAATTAGAAATGTTGGCTGAAAAAGGAAGAACTAAATAATGTCTAAACTTAAACGTTTATGTTTAGATACAAATGTTTACATAATAGGAATCGAAGAAATAGATTCACCTGAAGCAAGAATTTTAGAATCTATTGGTTTTCTAGGAAAAGAATATCGACTTATCAATGCTGAAATTATTTTATCTCATGAAATAATTGACCAAATTCGGCGAGTTGGTAAATATCTATGGAATAAAGATCAAGCAGGATTTGTTATTGGTTTAATTTGGTCACGTTTGAATTTTCATTATGTTAATGTGGATGAGCAATGGCGTAGTCTCTTGATAGAAATTGTAATAAGAGAGAAAATTCCTAGTGAAGATCTAGAAATTTATTTGACAGCTAAATTAGGATTATCAGATTGTTTTGTTTCTTCTAATCGTGAATTAATTAAAGCCATAGCTGATTTTGAATGTTTAACCCCAACGGAGTTTGTTGAAAAATATTTATGACAATCACGAAAAGATTCTGATAAGTTCAGTTCAGAGCAAATCTTAATATCGTGGCTAATAGTTATCTAAAAGATCTTATTCTTGTCTAGAGAAAAACCCCTTCAAGATGATAGCAAAGGGGTTTGTCCTTAACTTTCTAACTAAATTGTTGCTCAATTTCAATCTCAAGATCAAACAACATTTGTAAAGATTGGATGCATTTTTGCCTTGCTTCAATATCCTGCTGCGCCCGTAATTGTACCATCGGTTCATGCAAAATTTTATTAACAATTCCCCTGGTTAATGCTTCAATTACTTCTTGATGTTTCTCAGCAAATTCTGTCCCTAAACGAGATAACGCTTTTTCTAACTCCTGTTCCCGAATACTCTCTACCTTTGTCCGTAGACAACTAATCGTTGGAACCGCTTCTAAAGAACGCCACCACAACTCAAATGCTTCGACTTCCTCTTCTAATAACCCTTCCGCTTCTAAAGCCATTTGGCGACGACTCGCATGGTTTTGAGCTACCACCGCTTTCAAATCATCTACATTGTACGCTTCAACCTCATCCATCTCTTTTACATCTGTGGCTATATTACGGGGAACAGAAATATCAAATAACATTAACCCTTGCTGAGTTGACACAACCTCTCTAAGATTTTCTTGATGTAAGATAGGTTCAGTTGCCCCTGTGCTGGTAAAGACAAGGTGAGATGCTCCTACTACCTCCATCATCTCATTAAGAGAAGCAAGGGTTAACTCAGCTTGAGGGAACTTATTGGACAACTCTTCAGCACGACGTTGGGAACGGTTGACGATAGTGATAGAAGTTGCACCCTTGGCTAAGAGATGTTGTACTAATAAACGAGCCATTTTACCTGCCCCAATAATACTAATGCGACGGGTGGCTAGATTATCAACCTTTGTGATCGCTAATTCTACCGCAGCAGAACTAATGGACACGGCCCCTGTTCCGATATTAGTTTCACTGCGAACCCGCTTTCCTGCGGTAATAGCCTGTTTAAAGAGGCGATCGAGCAGTCTTCCAATCCCCTTATATTTTTGAGCTAATTTGTGGGTCGTTTTCACCTGGGCTAAAATTTGCCCTTCTCCTAAAACTAAACTTTCTAACCCCGCAGCAACCCGCAGCAGGTGACGCACAGCATCTTGATGGAGCAAAATGAATAAATAGCGTCGTAGGTAGTTTAGAGGAATATGACCAGTTTCAGACAAAAATTGGGTAATCTCAACTACTCCCTTTTCCGTATCTGTCACCACTGCATAAATTTCTAAGCGGTTACAGGTGCTAATGACGGCAACTTCTTCGATATGGGGGTAACCTCGTAAATGAGCTAAAACTTCTTCGAGTTTTGCCTCTTGGATGCTTAATTTTTCTCGGACTTCAACTGGGGCAGTTTTATGACTGAGGCCCACCACTGCAATGTTCATGAGTTCTCCTACAAGGGTTTAAGCTTGCGTTACTTGAAAAAATGGACAATTAGAATAAGTGCTACTATCTCTAATTTTTGCAATTTAGACCCAACTTGCCCAAATAACAAATATTTTGACAACAATCTTTATAAAACTTTAGTTTAGAAGTTTAGGAGTTCAGCAGAAATTTCGACAAGAATGCGAGACAATACTCAACACCATTGGCGAAGACCTGCAAGCTAAGTCTTCTTGCTGTTATCAACTCCTATATTCTAAACTCCTATCGTCTAAACTCCTTATTTAAGTTCGATATACTTAGGTTGATCCATAATGTGAATCGTATCTACAAAACGAGCGGTCTTAGATTGACTAGAAATAACCAAGCTTTGAGTTCTCGCACCACCGTGGAAGAAACGAACCCCTTCCATTAGGGTTCCAGGAGTAATCCCACAAGCAGCAAATAAAACGGTTTCACCATTGGCTAGTTCTTCTGCATTGTAAACGCGATCAGGATCGTCAATGCCCATTTCTTTGAGACGAGCCAGATTACCTTCTCGACTTTCTCCAATTAAACCTGTTTTCACTACATCAGGATCGTAGATCAATTGTCCTTGGAAGTGACCGCCTAAACAACGCATCGCAGCAGCAGAAATAACCCCTTCAGGAGCCGCGCCAATCCCCATTAAAGCATGGATATTGGTTCCGATAAATCCACAAGATATGGCAGCAGAAACGTCGCCATCACTAATGAGACGGACTCTGGCACCTGCTTGACGAATTTCTTGAATCAATTCTTTGTGACGAGGACGATCCATGACAACCACAACTAATTCTTCAAGATTCCGTTCTAAACATTCTCCTAAAATTTTGAGGTTTTCCGTAGCAGACTTATTAATATCAACATGACCTCTTGCAGCAGCAGGAGCAGCTAATTTTCTCATGTAGAAGTCAGGTGCTGCAAATAAACCACCTTTTTCGGAAATAGCCAAAACTGCCATGGAACCATTTTGTCCATAGGCTACCAGATTTGTTCCTTCACAGGGATCAACGGCGATGTCAATTTCTACTAATTCTTCTGGGTTGCAGAAGGTTTTGGCATCCTCCCTAGTGCAAATTCCCACCTCTTCGCCAATATAAAGCATGGGAGCCTCATCCCGTTCCCCTTCTCCAATGACGATACGACCACGCATATGAATTTTATTCATCCTTTCGCGCATGGCTTCTACTGCGACTTGGTCAGCAGTATTTTTTTCACCTTTCCCCATCCATTTTGACGAGGCGATCGCCGCTTGTTCGACGACTTCGATAATTTCCAAACCTAGTGTGCTTTCCAAGGTATTTATCCTCCCTATCTGCTTATCTTATTTCCCTGGCGTGGTCTTATTCAACCTCAGTCAAAAGTCTATCAGAGTTCGGGGGTCTCATTGAAATATTCGTCGAAATTAGCTTTATTTTATTTTGGCTTATTTTTTTTCATGACGAGATTTTCTCTCTGAAAACCTCAATTCAATCTTTATTATTTTGAAAATTAAAGTACGATGCTATTGTAAAAAGCGGTCAAAAAATAAAAACAACTAGATGATGCTGTGAATAGGTGGCGTAGAAGAACAATACCCAACCTTGAGTCAAG
>JBCDDV010000262.1:0-4996 GCA_039180145.1 Cyanobacteria bacterium P01_G01_bin.49
AAGTGACGATTTAACCTAAAGTTATAGGCTAAGTAGCATAAAAGTTTGAAAATACAAAAAATACTTATATTGAGAATAACTTTGAGCAAATTAAGCTTTAATTGATATAAATCACCTTATTGAATGCTTGCTGACACAAACAGTTTCAACTAATCATAAGATAATAAAATTAATCAATCAATCAAAACTCAAATAGGTAAAATGTGTACTAAAAAAATTGAAAATATTTATCTAGAAAACCAAGTTTTTATAGATAATCCAGAAAGCTGCTATTTACTTCGATTAGCCAATATGTATGGAGAAGAATTGCTAGAAGAGTTTTTAGAAGGCTGCTATATTAGTAGCCTTGAAACTTGATATTTATGTAATGAATAGAATCTGTGAGGAGTGGTAAGAGTGGGATTGTGTAGCCAAAGAAAAGTAAAGAATATTTCCGTATGTTTGGTGTGTCGTCCATTAAAAATATTGAACGTTTACCATTAGTTTAAACATGGTTTTTCCGTTTATTGTTGATTAAATAAATTACACAGAAAATACCTGCTGTTTTGTCTATGAAGTGAATATAGAGAAACTTTTAGTATCATAAATAGTCAGGCAGATTCGGAGGCAAGTCATTTGAATCGAGTAGTGGGCTACAAAATCGGCTATCTAGTCGTCCTCTTTGCTTTGATGGCGATCGCCACAGCCTTAATACTTAGTCTGGGGGGAGGAACTTTAACAGTGTTGGTAGTTGCAGGGATCTTTTTCATACCAGGCCGAATACAGGGCATCTTCTATCGTAAAATGTTTCGGGGTCGCCGACTTCTGAACTCTGGACGCGCCGCAGAAGCTCAACAACATTTTGAGAGCTTTTTAAGGCAGTTGAATGAGCAACCCTGGCTAAAAAAGTTACTTTGGCTCTCCTGGTCTATTTATACCCCCAATGTAGAAGCGATGACCCTCAACAATCTGGGGACGGCCTATTTGCAGCTTGGACAGTTTTCTGAGGCAGAGAGCGCATTTAAACAAGCACTTGAAGTTGATCCACTTTACCCCATACCTTATGTTAATATCGCTATACTTCGTGAGATGGAGGGAAACCGTCTAAAGGCAGAACAGGCGATCGCAACGGCAGTGCGACTCGGATACTCAGGTGGTACAGTAGATGCAGTTATACACTCGGCACAATCATTACTGGCCCATGTAGAAGGTCTAGGCAGGTCGTAGGAAGGAAATATGGTGATTGTCGATAACGTTTGTGCAAACGAAAGCTCAAGTGTTGTCTCCTTTCTGAGAAGATCAGCATGAGATTTATTTATCCACAAAGTTTTTTGACTCCTCGTCTACCCGATGAAATTTTTCAGGACGAGGCCATAGCTCTTGCAAAAGCTGGACATATTGTCACACTAATTGATAGTGACAAATTATCGACAGAACCAGCTATTTTAAAAGCAATAACTCCAGAAACAACAGTTGTCTATCGTGGATGGATGTTGTCTCCAACTGAGTACAAAAATCTCGTTTTGTCTATCAAAAAAGCAGGTGGGTTGCCTCTGAATTCAACTGAGAAATATCTGGCGACTCACTATCTTCCTCATTGGTATCCCATAATCTCTGATTTAACACCAGAAACTGTTATCTTGTCACTAGATTCAGATTGGATTTCTGAACTAAGAAAATTGGGATGGTCGAATTTCTTTGTCAAAGATTATGTCAAATCCTTAAAAACGTCAATCGGGTCTTTGATTGAATCTCCTGAAGACATTCAAACTGTTGTTGCTGAAATGAAAAAATATCGTGGGACAATCGAGGGTGGACTTTGTATAAGGCGCGTTGAAGATTTTTTGTTAGAAACTGAACAACGATATTTTGTTCTCAAAGGAAAACCTTATGGGATTAATCCGAAAGATAAAATCCCAGAGATTGTTTTTGAATGTGCTAAGCGCATTAATAGTCAATTTTTTAGTGTTGATCTCATTCATCGAAGAGATGGACAATTGAGAATTGTTGAAATCGGTGATGGTCAGGTTTCTGACCTTGTGGGTTGGTCAGTACAAAGATTCATTGATATGTGGGAAACTTCGACTTAACATGGTTTGCCAAAGATTTAATATAATTGAGATTATTTACATCACTAATGTACGCAATAGGTTCAAGCTATTTAATCCGACAGTCTCCCGGTGCCGAACGAATTGGTGGTGTTACAGTCAGGATTTCACCGCGAACTGGTTCGATGGGAACGTTGAAGGCGATCGCGACAGATTGGATTACTGAAGAACTTATAGATGATGATATAAAGTTTCTAATTGAAGGGGCAACAGAAGGAATAAAGCGATTTGCGGCTGAAAATTCTTTTAATCTCGATGATTGGGATATCACCGTCACCAAATTTGCCTATCATCCGGTTGATTCAAAACAACGAACAGTTCAGATTGCTGCGTACAATGCAATAGCGGTAGCCTTAGCCTCGTGGCGTTCACTATATGTTCAGCCTGCTGAATCTTAATATAATAAACTATGAACAACGAACCTACTTCGAGCAATTCTCAAACTGATTGGCAACGATTGGATGCGATGAGTGATGAAGATATTGATTTGTCAGACTGTCCAGAGATTACACCAGAAATGTTTACTAAAGCAGTAGTGCGACGAGCTTTACCAGTTACAACAAAAACTAAGGCTAAAGTTACACTCAGCATCGATAGGGATGTATTAGAGTGGTTTAAATCTCAAGAGCAGGGCTATCAGACGAAGATCAATCAGTTATTGCGAGCTTATATGGAAGCGCATCAATAGTCTGCTTGACTCAAATAAACCTTGGCGATCGCTTGACAATTTAAGATAGTTGTTAGAAAAGTATTTATAGGTTATTCGTCATGGCAGAAAGTATTCTGACTATTCGTGAGGCTGTCGAGAGCGATGAAGTTGTGATTGCCGAACATCTACGCCGCATTGCTCTCCAAATCGGTGTTTCACCCGAATCGGTTCGGCAAGATTTGCTAGATAAGACTATTAAATTCATTGATCGCGCTCGTCGTGAGCTTCAATACAAAGGTTTTATAGCAGAAATTAATGAGCAGATTCTCGGCTCAGTAAGTTGTCAAATTTTGGAACTCTACCCAATGGTGAGTCAGGACTATCAGAAAGGATACATCTGGGGTGTCTATGTAGAACCATCCCATCGAAGGCAGGGGATTGCTACAATGCTAATGAAAGAAGCAATGACTCACTTGAAGGAAATTGGTTGTACAAAGGCAGTGTTGCACGCTTCTGATATGGGAAAGTTGCTTTATTCCAATCTTGGTTACATAGAGAGTAACGAAATGGTATTCAGTCTTGCTTGAGAGGAAACGGAATGATAATCAGTCAGTTAAATTGTGGTTAGTTGGGAAGAAAACTATGTTAAAAGAGTAAAATTATGAAAAATACGCCTTTCCTTTGGTTGCTTGTCGGACTCCTTTTTATCGGTATCAGCATTCCTCTCGTTCTTGAAAAAGTGCCACGCAATAGGTGGTATGGATTTCGAGTTCCTAAAACCTTCTCAAGTGAGAGGATTTGGTATGCAGCAAATCGAGTGGCAGGTTACGATCTGCTCTGGTCAGGAATTGTAATAGTGATAACTGCTTTAATCACGGGATTGCTTTTAAATCAGCTTGGTTCAACTACTGCACATACAATTAATTTAGCTCTGTTTATTGGCTCACTTATAGTAGCAATTGTTCACAGCTTTTGGAACCTGAATCAACTCTGAAGTAGTTCAAGTTACCAGTTGCAAAAATAGAAATCTTGTCACATGGACTGTCCAAAGTTGAGCAGTATAGGGCTTAGAGTGTAGTGTTGGTGAGGACATACTAGAAGGCTAATGGCGACTTCAGCATTCTCCGCCTAACAATAGTATTCGTCAGTAAAAAGAGATATTTTAGTTTTCATTTTTGACTTGATTAGATTGAGCAGAATTTAATCCATCTAAAAACATTGGCACGAATTTTTCAATAAATTCCTGGGGATTTTTATTCCAGACTCGTTGTGCTGCTTGAAGCCGCGTTTTTTGTAATTGCGGATCGAGTAAACTTTGAGGAAGATACTGCATTAAATATTGAGGTTTTTCCCACAATGGTAAGGTGTCAGCAATTTCCATAATATTGTTTAAGCGGCGTAATTCTGCCCCAGCCATAATATCCATTCCGGATCGGTAAGCTGCTTTTTCGATAGCGATATATTTGCTCTTGGTTTGCTCTACTTTTTGCCGATAATTTGGACTTTTTTTGGACATTTTTGCCAGCCAATTGTTTCCCCAGCGAACATGGACTATTTCTTCTGGTAAAATTTTTTCAAGGGTTTCTTTAATTTTGAGATTTTCTTCAGTTTGTTCTACTTCTTTTAACGCATGAAGATGAGCAGAAAAATACTCGCATCCTCTTTTTTCTGTGACATTAATGGCTGCTAATGCTGAGATTATTCCGTCTTCTATTTGACTTTGGCTGCGATTTTTACTAGTAGTATCTAACTCAATTAAGCGTTCAAATTCATCAATATAAGATATTCCAGGAGGGGTTCCAATATCGGCCCCTAAATCTACTAATAAATTCGTTAGCCACATGGCATGACGCGCTTCTTCACAAATATGACGGGATAAGTCTTGGACTAAATCTTTGGGCTGACCATTGAGTTTTTCAATCAGATCAGTTAGATCTTTACAACTGCGTTGTTCATTATAACGGTAGCGATTGAGGGTGATGAGATGAATTTCACGGTTACTAACAACTCGTTTGAGAATATCACGAGCATTCATGCCATTGTGAAGTTTGCGAGTAGAGGAAATTGCCATAATCTGATGATTGATAATTATTGTTGATCTCATTCGTATTTTAGCGAAATTATCACTGCAATTAAGCTAAAAATGTTTATCATTAGATATTCAAGTCTCTTAGGGCTAGACGAATTTGTTCTAAACGTCGGCGGTTTACTCCTAAGTCAAACTGATGATTACGAGAGGCTGAACGCAGATGAATAACTG
>JBCDDV010000263.1:0-4991 GCA_039180145.1 Cyanobacteria bacterium P01_G01_bin.49
ACTATTTTCAGCAAGTCGGATCGACTAAAGCATTAGCATTTTTTGATCAAAAACTTCGTCCTTTATTAAAAACCAGTTATTTCCGCAAAATTGATGACAATGATTTGTATTTTGATCATTTCTGGCAAATTGATTTGGTTTTTGTTGTTTTTTTCGCGCTAGAATTAATAAGAAAAGCTTTTTGGCGTTCTCGCAAACAGCTAGAAATTTCTCCTATTGATATCATATTAAGACGTTGGTACGATAGCTTATTATTAATTCCGATTTGGCGATGGCTGCGAATTATTCCAGTTGTCGTGGCATTACATCAATCTCGTTTAATTAATTTAGAAAGAATCTTAGCACAGTTAACCCATGAACCCGCTGCCTATTTATCTGATAGAGTGTCTAATTATTTATTAGTAAGACTCTTTAATCAAACCCAAGATGCAGTCAATGATGGGAGCTTTGCTAAAGCTTTATTTGAATCCGACTCCTACGTTAAAGTAAGTTCAGTCAATCAACTTGATGCTATTAGTGAACGATTATTACAATTAACCATTTATAAAGTTTTACCAAACATTGAACCTGATTTACAAGCGTTGTTGCGCCATAGCTTGAAAGAATCAGTCAGACAATCTAACTTTTATCAAGGTTTGAAACAACTTCCTGGAGTAGATACCATTCCAGGGTTAACGGTTGAACAATTAGCAGATTATTTGGCGACATCATCTATTGAAATTATTGCCAACTCTTACAATGACTTAGAAGGAAGGAAACTTTTTGATCGCCTTTCCCATGATTTTAAAAATGCACTCGGAAAAGAGTTACAAAAAGGAGAGAATCAAGCAGAGTTACAGCAATTGGTATCTGAATTATTAGAAGAATTGAAACTTAATTACGTGCAGCGTTCTTCCCAAGAAAATCCAGAAGAAACATTAGACGAAGCAGAAACAATCCGTCAGGTTCCTTTACAATCTTAGTGAGAAACTAACTTTTCGTACTGACTTCCCAAATATTCCCAAGTATAATGATTTTCAATAAACTCCCGTCCATTTTTTGATAACGTATTTCGCAATTCAGCATCTTCAAAAAGACGGGTAATAGCATTAATATATTCTTCTATTGTATTGGCTCTTAATGCTCGCAAGGGGACATTTTTGCTATCAACATCCATTCCTTCTAAACCGCGATCGCTTGCCACAATAGGAACTCCTGTTGCCATTGCCTCTAGGGTTTTGTTCTTGATACCAAAACCGGAACGTAAGGGGATTACACAAACTGTTGCTTGATGTAAATAATCAGCCATTGAAGGAACGCGACCTGTTACAATGATATTAGGATTTTCTCCTAATTTTGAGACAGAAGGAGCAGGCTTAGAACCCACAATCATTAACGTTGTATCAGGATATTTTTGTTGTAATAAAGGGAAGATAGCTTCGCTAAAAAAGCAAGCTGCATCGATATTAGTAACATAATCCATGCCTCCTGTTATGATCATTTTATGGCCACCTGGATCAGTTTGGCGATAGGGAAAAATCTCTAAATCTACCCCATTAGGAATGATAGAAACCGGACTTTTTATCTTAAAATCCTGTAATTGTTGCTCGTCTTCGTCAGTGGTAACAACTATTTTAGAAAACTTTTGATACATTCGACTTTCGTAACGTTTTAACAGAGGAAGATAGAGGCGATCGCGTTGCGGATTTTCTGAAGTTCCTGTGGTTAATTGATTTTTGCAAGTTCGATATACTGAGCTATGACTATTTAAAATTGTTTTGGTGTGGTTTTTCCAAGAAAAACGAACATAAATTTCATTGGTACTATGCTCACAAGTAATGATATCAAATTGTTTATTGTTAACTGCTTGATCTATCCAATTTTGGATCGCTTGATCATATAAAAAAAGAACATTGGGAGGAGTTCCTGTTAGCAAAAATTGCATAAATCTTTTAATTTTCTGGATAATTCCTGTTTCTGGGTCATGGGGACGAGTAAACAACCGCAAATGTTTCACCCAACTTTTTAATGTTTCAATTTCTTGTCCTGTTACATCCTCACTCTTTTGAGTCACTAAAGTAATTTCGTGCTGATAACTTAGCTGTTTTAATAAGTTAAAAGTTCTTACTTGAGTTCCGCCGCGACTGGGAGGATAGGGAAAAGTAGCACAAATCATTAAGATTTTCATAGCATTATTATTGATGTCTATATTGAATTAGTTTAGATTGAAAAAATGTTCTAACAACTATCGAAACAGATAAATTCTTTTTCTTTGTTGTATTTTAGCGATAATTGGCTGAAATATGGCTTTTCTAACCATTATACGAAGTAGTTTTGACAATATTTATTCATAATCTTTTTTCAAGTAACGTATCAATAATATGCTAAGCTGAAAACCGAGACAGTTCAGTATTCGGTAGCAGATTTTGTTTTCAGCATTGACCAGGTATTTCCCGTTCAGCTTTGGCACGATTCTCTCCGACCGTTCAATCTCTACACACCTTCTTTGTTAACGGAGATAATCTATGTCAATTTATGTAGGCAACCTATCCTATGATGTAACCGAAGCCGACCTTAATGCGGTGTTTACTGACTATGGTAAGGTGAAGCGAGTTCATATCCCCACTGACCGCGATACTGGACGTATGCGCGGCTTTGCCTTCGTGGAAATGGATTCTGTAACCCAAGAGGAAACAGCTATTTCGACTTTAGATGGTGCTGAGTGGATGGGTCGCACTTTAAAGGTTAACAAAGCAAAAGAGCGCGAACCCCGTGGATCTTTTAATGGTGGTGGCAGAAGACGCAACCAGTTCTAAGACTTAATAACTCTTAATAACTTAATAAATCGATTAGGGGTAGGGAGTTAAAAGATTCTCTACCTCTAATTTTATGAGGATTCGCAGACGTTTTATGTTGTGGGGATTAATCTCTCTTTTATCACTCTCCGAAGGACTTTGTGATTTCTAGGTACGGGCGATCGCTAATATGTAATGTAAATTATCCCATTCCACCAGATAATACTAGAATTAGTTAGAAAAAATCGAACTGATAAAACGATTGTAAATAGTTAACAGAAATGAAATAACTAAGCAAAATATGGAGTAGTTAAAAAGTTTCTTTTTTAGATTAGCCAATTTTACATGGTAATTTAATTTATTTTTCCAACTTTCTATTATTGCAATTCTTAATTCCCAATTTAAAACGCGATCGCATTCCTCGAGATGTAAGCAATTTAAAGGTAAAGTCTATGGCTGTAATTACAGTTTGCGAAACAGGGAAAACTGAAACAGGTTTTGACGCGACTCTGATTATCGAAGGAAATAGTTATGCGATCGCAGTTAGCGAGCCTTTTGATACCAAGCAAGAGCAAGAATTAGAGTGGTATTTTGAAAACTGGATGGACTATCCCATGCTAGACAATATAAAAGCGGATAGAGCCAAAGATAGTGTTAGAGAATATGGCGAAGAGTTATTTTGGCAAGTTTTTCAGTCAAATTCCGAAGCTTATCGTAAATACAGCGATTTAAAGCAAAATTTAAGCCAGCTAACCATAGAAATTGTCAGTATTAACCCAGAATTTCAGGCTATTCATTGGGAAGCTCTACGCGATCCAGAATCAACCCATCCTTTAGCAATAGATACGATTTTAATTAGAAAAAGTATTCAGCCGAAAAAAGCTGAAGTCAAGATTAAAAAGTCTCCTACTATAAATCTACTGGTAGTAGTAGCAAGACCAAAAGCAGATAGAGATATAGGTCATCGTACTATTTCTCGTCCCTTAGTAGAAACGATTCGTAATGCTAAGTTACGAGTTAATATTGAAATTTTGCGTCCTGGTACTTATGAAGCTTTAGTTAAACACCTAGAAGCAAAAGGAAACGGCTACTATCATATCGTTCATTTTGACGTACATGGTAGCTTGCAAAATTACGAAACCTATCAAGAGAGACTTGAGATAGGAATGTATCTCGAATCGCGATATGGAAGAGAAGAAATAAAAGAATATGATGGATTTAAAGCCTTTCTCGCTTTAGAAGGAGAAGAGATAGGAGAATACGATCCTGTAGAAGCATCAGAAATTGCTAATTTACTAACAAGTAAAGATATACCTGTTTGTATCCTTAATGCTTGTCAATCTGGTAAACAACTCAACCAAGCAGAGATAGAAGATAACCGCGAAACTAGCTTGGGTAATCGCTTCCTGAATGCAGGTATGCAAATGGTTGTTGCCATGAGTTATTCTGTGACAGTAACGGCTGCGGAAATTATGATGCAGCAATTATACGAGCATTTATTTGACCAGCGAGATATTAACCAAGCAATTCTTTTAGGAAGAAAAGAGTTATATAACTGCAAAGCAAGAAAGGCTGCTTACAATACTGAAATCGATTTAGAAGATTGGTTGTTACCAGTTATTTATAGCAATGGGGAAGTAACTTTTAATCTCAGAGAGTTTACCCCAGAAGAAACAGTAGAATATGACTTAAACCTTGCCAGTAAATACAAGTTTGTTGAGCCTAATTATGGTTTTGTGGGAAGAGATATCGATATTCTCCTCATTGACAAAGCATTACTGCAACACAATATTTTATTGTTACAGGGAATGGGTGGTACTGGAAAAACTACCCTCTTGAATTATTTGCGGGAATGGTGGGAAGTTACAAAATTTGCCGAGGATACTTTTTATTTTGCTTACGATAAAAGAGCTTACAATTTGCAACAAATTATTTTTGAAATTAGTAAGCAACTATACAATCAATTTTATTTTGAGCGTTTTCAATCTAAAAATATTAGCGAACAATGCCAAGAAATATCTATCAAATTACGCAATAACTCCTACATCTTAATTTTAGATAACTTAGAATCAATAACAGGGCAATCTTTAGCAATTAAGGTACTTTTATCTAATTTAAAAGATAAGTCGCCAAAAGAAGTTTTAGAACGGTTAGAAAAAGTAGAAATTGAGCCAGGTGGAGATGATAAAGAAAATAATATTATTAAATGTATTGAAG
>JBCDDV010000264.1:0-4987 GCA_039180145.1 Cyanobacteria bacterium P01_G01_bin.49
AGCATCACACGTTTTTTACCAAATTGAACAAGAAGAAATGAGCTTTTACCAAGCCGCCCATCTTTACGATATTGATGAAAAACGTCGCTTTAAATGTGGATACGAAGGGAAAATTTATCGTTGGAGTATGAATCCAGAGTTTTCTGCAATTGTGTTTGCTGCCAAACCTAACGAGATTATTGGGCCATTAAAAACTGAGCAGGGATACCAGATTCTCATGGTTGAAGAGTTTATAGAGGCTGAATTAACTGCTGAAATTTATGAAGATATTATGACTAAAATGTTTAATGAATGGCTAGCGGCTGAGCTTACTTATTTGATTCACAACTCCGAAGACGCAAACAAGGCAAGTCACCCCAATTGATTCTTATACAGATATGAAAGGTCATTTCATTTATCATTTAGCATTTAGCATTTGCGGTGCGACCCAAGCGTCTTCGTAAGCGGAGGCAGAACCCCGAATTACTTCGGAAATTATCTGCCTCCAAGACGACGCATTGCGCCTCCCAATCATCCTCCCCAAACCCCTGCCGTAAAGATGGAAATGTCAACTACATAAAAGCTAGTATTATGTCAATAAGATTACTGTTTTCTCAATAGTTTGACTAGATTCTTAAAAACATACACCTGAAAGGAACTCAGGTTAGGGTAATTCATCGAAAAATGATAACTGCTCTTTTGCCATTTTTCCTAGGTGTTGATAAGCTGCTGTTGTGGCGACTCTTCCCCTAGGAGTACGGTTAAGATAACCAATTTGTAATAAGTAAGGTTCATAGACTTCCTCAATGGTTTTGCTATCTTCTCCTGTAGAGGCTGCGATCGCTTCTAACCCTACAGGCCCCCCATTAAATTGATTAATCATAGTTTCTAAAATGAGGCGATCTGTCCAGTCGAGTCCTTGGGGATCAACTTGATAAATATCTAATGCGTCAGAGGCTAATTCTTGAGTAATGGTGTCATATTTTTTGACTTGTACATAATCTCTTACTCGTCGCAGCAAACGGTTAGCAATACGAGGGGTTCCTCTTGAGCGACGAGCAATTTCTATTGCACCTGTTTCGGTAATAGTAGTGTTTAAAATTCTAGCAGTTCGTAGAATAATTAAGCTTAATTCTTCAGGTTCATAAAATCGTAACCGTTGAATGAGTCCAAAGCGATCGCGTAAAGGAGAAGTTAGGGCCCCGACTTTTGTTGTTGCACCAATTAAGGTAAATTTGGGGAGGGGAATACTGCGGGTTCTTGCTGCCTGTCCTTTGCCAATGGTAATATCAAGGCGATAATCTTCCATAGCAGGATAAAGTAATTCTTCGGTTAACCGATTAAGACGATGAATTTCATCAAGAAAAAGAATATCACCTGGTTTCAAATTAACTAATAATCCTGTAATATCCCTGGGTCTTTCTAAAGCAGGAGCCGATGTGATTTTACAATTTACTCCCATTTCTTGGGCTAAAATGAGGGAAATGGTTGTTTTCCCTAAACCAGGCGGCCCATATAATAATAAATGATCAATTGGTTCGTTCCTCGTTTTAGCTGCTCCAATCACAATTTTTAAAACATTTTTGAGATCGGGTTGTCCAATATAATCTTCTAGACAGTGGGGACGAATACTTTCTTCTAGATTATCTTGGTCTTGTTCAGTCTCATTAGTGGTTAATAGATTGTTTTTGTGGGTTTTGACAGGATGTTTAGAAGAGGTTGAGTGGAAGGGTTGTTTAGGAAACTCTTGAGAATCATAAGAACGTTTGATGGCCATGAGTTTATTTTTTTAGTCATCTATTTTATTTTACTGTAATTGCTTTTGCGTATTTACTTATTTTTTCTTCCTTTGTGTAAGTTTTTCTTGAATCAGTAAAAAGTTTACTATAAATAAATTGTAAATTGACATAGGATATAGGAACCTGAAATAATTGTTGATGTCTACTTCTTTAGATTTTTATGTGATAATTGCTAATTGAATCATAAATAGGAGAACTTATGAAACTTAAAAATATAATTTTTGTTTTAATTAGTCTTATTTGGGGAACAACTTTACCTCTTCATGTTTTAGCGGAAACCGTTTTAGAAAAAATTAAACGTACAGGAGAAATGAGCGTAGGATTGAGAAAAGATGCAATTCCTTTTGGTTATATTGATACTGAAGAAAAATGGACTGGTTATTCTGTTGAATTAATTCGTTTAATTCATCAACAAGTTGAAAAAGAACTCAATCAAACCATTAAATTAAACTTAAAAGAGGCGACAATTGATAGTCGATTTCGTATTGTGCAACAGGGAACAGTGGATATTATGTGTGGGGCAACGACTATTACTCAAACTCGGTTAAAAAAAGTGGATTTTTCTGCTCCTTTTTTTATGACGGGAGCGCAATTTTTAGTTAAATTACAAGATGCAGCTAATTTTGATTATAATGGAACTCTGAACAATATTTCTCTTGCTTTCTTGCCAGGAACAACAACACAAGAAATTATTCCTCAAATTTATCCTTCAGCTAACTGGAAAAATATTAAAAGTCGCCGAGAAGGAATAGAAAAATTGAAAAAAGATGAAGTCAAAGCAGTAGTGAGTGATGGGATTTTACTACTCGGAGAAATTATTCAACAAGGAAACAATCCTCAAGACTTTGTTTTAATGCCTTCTCAACCCATTACAACAGAACTTTATGGCTGTGTTTTGCCACAAAGAAATCCCCAATGGAAACGATTAGTGAATTTAACAATTCTTGATCCTCAAAATCGGATGTTACAAGAAAAATGGTTTAGTATTGATAAAGGTGAGTTCCCTTATATTATTTGGAATAATCCCTAATTTGGTTGTTAAGATCATGAGCATTCCTTAAGATTATGTCTTTCGTTGGTTTACACATACACAGTGATTATAGTCTACTTGATGGGGCTTCTCAATTAAATGCCTTAGTTGATCGGGCTGTTGAATTAGAAATGCCTGCGATCGCTCTAACAGATCATGGAGTAATGTATGGAGCGATCGAATTAATTAAGGTTTGCAGAAATAAGGCAATAAAACCGATTATTGGCAATGAAATGTATGTCATTAATGGGGATATTGAAGTTAAACAACGTTACAAACGTTATCATCAAGTTGTCCTTGCTAAAAATACAAAGGGTTACAAGAATTTGGTCAAATTAACGACCGTTTCTCACCTCAAAGGAATGCAAGGAAAAGGTATTTTTTCTCGCCCTTGTATTAATAAAGAATTATTAGAAGAATACCACGAAGACTTAATTGTTACTAGTGCTTGTTTAGGGGGTGAAATTCCCCAAAGAATTTTGGCAGGAGACTTCAAAGAAGCCAAAAAAGTTGCAAAATGGTATCAGAAACTTTTTAAAGATGATTTCTATTTAGAAATTCAAGATCATGGCTCAGTTGAAGATAGACTTGTTAATGTTGCGATTGTAAAAATTGCCCGTGACTTAGGTATTAAAATTATCGCGACTAATGATTCTCATTTTATCTCCTGTTATGACGTAGAGGCTCATGACGCTTTACTATGTATTCAGACAGGTAAACTAATTACTGATGAGAAACGTCTCCGATACAGTGGCACAGAATATTTAAAATCTGCCGATGAAATGCGTTTATTATTTCGGGACCATCTTGCTGATGATGTCATAGAAGAAGCAATTAACAACACATTAGAAGTTGCTGAAAAAATTGAACCCTATAAAATATTAGGGGAACCTCGTATTCCTAATTATCCTGTCCCTTCAGGACACAACCCTGATAGTTATGTCGAAGAAATCACTTGGCAAGGATTATTAGATCGCTTAAAATGTCGTTCTCGTAGTGAAATTCCCGCCGAGTACAAAGAGCGACTAGAGTATGAATTAAAAATGCTCCAACAGATGGGATTTTCTACTTATTTTTTGGTAGTTTGGGACTATATTAAGTATGCCAGAGATCAACAGATTCCAGTAGGGCCAGGAAGAGGTTCGGCAGCCGGATCTTTAGTTGCTTATTGTCTAAAAATTACTAATATTGATCCCGTCCACCATGGTTTATTATTTGAAAGATTTTTGAATCCTGAACGAAAATCGATGCCTGATGTTGATACAGATTTTTGCATCGAAAGACGGGATGAAATGATTAAATATGTTACCCAAAAATATGGGGAAGCAAATGTCGCTCAAATTATTACATTTAACCGCTTGACATCAAAAGCTGTGTTAAAAGATGTCGCTAGAGTGTTAGATATTCCCTATTCTGAGTCTGATAAAATGGCGAAATTGATTCCCGTTTCACGAGGAAAACCCACTAAATTAAAAGTGATGGTTTCTGATAAAACCCCTTGTGCAGAATTTAAAGAACGATATAATAATGACTCCAATGTTCGTCGTTGGTTAGATATGGCAATTCGTATCGAAGGAACGAATAAAACCTTTGGCGTTCATGCAGCAGGCGTTGTTATTTCTTCTGATCCCCTAGACGAAATTGTTCCTTTACAAAAGAACAATGATGGAGCAGTCATTACCCAGTATTTTATGGAAGATTTAGAATCACTGGGATTACTAAAAATGGATTTTTTGGGATTAAGAAATTTAACAACGATTCAACGAGCAGCCGATTTAATCAAACAAAATCAAGACGTTACCCTAGACTTAGATCAGCTACCTTTAGATGAAAGAAAAGCTTTACAAATTATTGCCAAAGGAACAGCCAAAAAACTACCTCCTGATATTGAAAAGACCCATAAACTATTAGAAAAAGGCGATTTAGAAGGTATCTTTCAATTAGAATCATCAGGGATGAAAGACATCGTCAAAAACTTAAAACCATCAGGCATCGAAGATATTTCCTCTATTTTAGCTTTGTATCGTCCTGGGCCATTAGATGCTGGATTAATTCCTAAATTTATTGATCGCAAACATGGACGAGAACCGATTAAATATGAACATAAACTCTTAGAACCCATTTTACAAGAAACCTATGCAGTCTTAGTTTATCAAGAACAAATCATGAAGATGGCTCA
>JBCDDV010000265.1:0-4976 GCA_039180145.1 Cyanobacteria bacterium P01_G01_bin.49
AAAAAATATCGGTTGAAAGTCGGATAACTTGGTTTAAAGAAAGGGCCCATGAACGCTATCCTATCTGGGTCATAGAAAAAGAAAAAGAAATAATTGGTTGGCTAAGTCTCCAACATTTTTATGGTCGTCCCGCCTATAAAAATACCGCAGAAATTAGCTTATATATCTCCCCGAATAATCAAAAGCAAGGAGTCGGCAAAAAATTATTACAATATGCTATTGAACAAAGCCCAAAATTAGAATTGAAAGTGCTATTAGGCTTTATTTTTGCTCATAACCAACCCAGCTTAACGCTATTTGAAAAATATGGATTTCAACAATGGGGATATTTACAAAAAGTGGCTCAATTAGATGGATTAGAAAGAGATTTAGTGATTATGGGACGTAATCTTCAATAAGATAAGAATTAATGTTTCAGTATAGGACTTTTTAGATGAATCCATCGAATGTTTCCGACCCTCAAATTATCAATCCCGATGAATTAGAAGAAAAGCAAGAAGAAGATTATTTTGATTATTTTTACGATCAACCTGGAAGCGAACCAGGAACTTTAAATATTGAACCTGATGCCAAGCCATCTAAAATTGTTTTAATTGATTATGATGGCGAACACGCTGTTCGCAAAGTAGATGTTATCCCCAAAGCATTGACTCCCTATTTAGGAACTAATACTATTTCCTGGATGGATGTTCAAGGGTTAGGAAGTGAAAAGATATTAAAGCAAGTAGGAGAAATTTTCAAGCTTCATCCTTTACTGTTAGAAGACGTAGTCAATGTTCCCCAGCGTCCCAAAGTCGAGGATTATAATGAGCAATTGATGATGATTGTACAAATGGTTCTACCCAATGAAAATGAAGTAGGATTTGAAAGTGAACAAGTGGGATTTGTGTTAGGAAATAGATATTTATTGACCTTTCAAGAAGAAGAAATTGAAGATTGTTTTGATATTGTCCGAGAAAGAATTAGGGGAAATCAAGGAAAAGTAAGACAAGAAGGGGCTGATTATTTGATGTATTTGTTATTAGACTCTATTATTGATGGCTATTTCCCCGTCTTAGAAGATTATGGCGATCGCATTGAAGCCTTAGAAGATGAATTAGTGATCAAACCTCAAACCAGTAACTTAGAAGAAATTTACACAGTTCGTCGAGAATTATTAGCCTTGCGTCGGGCAATTTGGCCCCTACGAAATGTGACTAATATTTTAGTGCGTGGCGAAAGTTCCTTAATTAGCTCAGATGTACAGATTTATTTTCGAGATTGTTATGATCACGTTATCCAAATCTTAGATATTGTGGAAACCTATCGAGAACTCGCCTCCTCCTTAATGGATGTCTACCTCTCTTCAATGAGTAATCGCATGAATGAGGTAATGCAAGTTTTAACGGTGGTTTCAACGATCTTTATTCCCCTAACGTTTATTGCAGGGGTTTACGGCATGAACTTTGAATATATGCCTGAACTTAAGTCCCATTGGGGTTATTTTACCTGTTTAGGGTTTATGGGTGCGGTTGCGGGAGGGTTAATCTATTTCTTTTGGCGGAGGGGTTGGTTTGAGCCATTTTCTGCCCAAAAAAAAGATTAAAATAAAACAGAAAAGAGTCGGCGAGAGAGTTGCGGATTTATCAATTGCATAAATTCGAGGAAAGTCCGGACTCCCAAAAGACCAGACTTGCTGGGTAACGCCCAGTGCGCGTGAGCGTGAGGAGAGTGCCACAGAAAAATACCGCCTTTTCATTTATCATTTGTCATTTATCATTTACCAGTTGTTTCTGTTCAATGTTAGATATTCAATGGTCAATGAAATAGGTAAGGGTGCAAAGGTGCGGTAAGGGCGCACCAGCAGTATCGTGAGGTGCTGGCTCGGTAAACCCCGGTTGGGAGCAAGGTCGGAGGGGCAAAAGGTTGGTCTTTTTCCTGTCCCGTTTTAGGTGTACCGCAAGAGGCGTTTGGTAACAAACGTCCCAGATAGATAACTCTCCTTGAGAACAGAATCCGGCTTATGTCCGGCTCTTTTCTTTATTTTTTCTGTTTAAGCAAACTATCATCAGTCGATTTTTCAGACTCAACCGAAGAAGACTCAGGAGAATCACCCCGAATGGGTAGAGAAGATTCAGGGATTTTCCCGAAAAGCTGCCAAGCACCATAAGCACCTACACCTGCAATAATTATGACAATTCCCAAGATACTCAGGAATAAAGGGGATATCTTAAATGATGAGGAAGAAGAACCCGTTTTAGACGGTAAAGGTTCTGTGGGAATGGGATCAGGTGAGGTGTTCTCGAGAAGTTTGTCGTCCGCTTCTTGCTCACTTAAACCCACGAGAGACTGTTCAATTTCTGCCATTGAAAGCGGAATTTTTTCAGCGTTTGTTAAGCTTATCTGACCGTATACGAGACTGATAGTAACGTTATCATGACCATTTTTTTGGTTAGCTAATTCAATCAACTGGTTACCGACTGTTGAGATATCTTTTTCCCCCGCAATGAGGGAAGCAATGTCCCCATCCCAATATTGCTCAACCCGATCATAATCGCTTAACCCATCAGAACATAATAAAAACACGCAATCTTCATCAATCATCAAATGTGACACATTAGGGTGCAACGATACTGAACTAGCCATTCCTAATGCTTGTATTAACGCTCCCGAATTGGGATATTTAATGGCATCTCGATAAAATAAATACCCCAAACGAACCTCTCTTGAGGCTAAATCGTCATCAACAGTTACTTGATGACAACCACTAGTGGTGATGTGATAAATACGAGAGTCTCCCACGTGGCCCAAATATATCTCATGACCATGAATTAAGGTTAGAACAACAGTGGTTCCCATACGCCGTCTATTTTGGCGATTTTCCGCGTCATTACGTTCACTAATGCGATCGTTTGCTAATCCAATAACATCTCTTAATTGTTGTAAACAGTCCTGAGAATTCCAAGTTTCTCTTGAAACAAATAAGTTAGGGAGTTCCTCAACGAGTGTATCAATGGCTAACTGAGAGGCAATTTCTCCCCCATCTTGTCCACCGATACCATCACACACTAGCGTGAAGTAAGGCTCATCATTAGTGAATTCTGTGGAGTTTCCCCTCTCTGGATAGCAAGCATCTTCATTATGATCACGAGTTGGCCCTGAATCGGTATTGGTAAAAATTTGATATTTTTGTTGGTACCATTGTCCGCATTGCCTTAACGCCAGATCGAAATAGGTTAGAAGATACTCGGAATGGGGAATTTTGCCCCGTTGTAAATATTCGCAGAGGGTTTGCAGATAATCTGCAATTAGAGGAGATGCGCCTTTGATTAGAGATAACCAAAACTTACCTAATTCCCTAACACTATGATAACTATGTTCATCTTGGCGCAGTTCTAATAGTTGAATGTTACCTCCATTGACCCGTATTAATAGGGGATCAAGCAAACTAGATACCATTTGCCGACTTTCTAACGGCTGCCATAATTTGGCGATTTGCCATAACCAATTTAACTGTCGTAGCGGGTTATCTTGTGCGTCTGCCCAAACTTCAGTTAATGGAGGAAGTAGATTGGGACAGCGAAGTTCTCCAGATTGATCAAGCGGAACCGTTCCATATTCGAGTAAACAAACTTGGAGGGGTTGACTTTGATGATTGCTGAGGTAATACGTATAAATTTGGGGTAAATGGAGACGGTGATAAAATAATTTTAAATAGGTTCTAATATGATCGGGAATATCTTCAATAAAGTCAGGGGGAATTCCCGGTTTAGTATCCAGGACAATTTTATCAGCTTTGATCAGATAGCGTTCATCAAGCAATTGACCCACTTCGCAGGATTCGATCCAGTCACCTAATGCCCAGAGGTAACGCTTCATTAAAGGGGTTTGGCACTTCTGACAATGTTTATTGCTTAAGGGGTTAGCAGTGCGGCATTCAGGGTTAGAACATTGAGTTGTTGCCACTGATTCTGTCATGACATCTATTGTTCTCTTGGGACAGCTTAACCAGGCTTTTGCAAGTCCAGATGTTAGGTGTTAGTGTTAGTGAAAACATCGCACCCGTAAATAGTATTTATCTAAGGCGTGTTTTTAAGGGTAATTTTTTTACCTTTAACTTAAAGGGCAATTCTTAGACTTATTAAAATACTATCTCATCTCGTAACCTCTGAAAAAGTTTGCGAGTCGCGGTAAATGAGACACGAGTAATGACATCCTTATCCCTTACTTGTTTAAAATTTAAAAAGAAAAAAGGTTATTTACCGCCAAAAACAATAAATAACCTTCGCTGTATGCACCCGCTTTTTGAATCCTGTGTGTATTATGTCTGGTTTGTCGGGATGCCTCAATAGAAAAGATCACAGATGACGGGTGATTTGTATCACACAAAAGTCTTGAAAAATTTTTGTAATAATTTCTTAGCCCACTACCCCTAAAATTCCGCTAACCTAGATAGTAGGGCAGCCTGATTTGGCTTGTGTAATTCACGAAAAGGAACAAAAGTGCTATGTCTGATCTCAATCGTGGCATCATGAAATTTGACGGGGCTGATAAACCAGCACTAGTTGCCATTTCTGCTTTCTTGGTACTTGGAGCAATTATTGCTTTAATTATCTGGGCTCTCAACGCCGCTTATGTAATCAATTAACTTAACCTTATCATTTGTTGATTATTATTCTCTCAGAAATTCTTATTGGCTGTTTCTGAGGCTTTATGTCTCCATTGGTCAGCACGATTTTGCTAGATTTAGACATTCGTTGGTTAGCTTTAGCTGAACCTGGGCCTCTTTTGGGGCAGGTTTGGCTTGACTTGGCTGTTATTGCCCTGATGCTGCTTTTATCGGCTTTTTTTTCAGGGTCAGAAACAGCGATTACAGCCTTTGATAATTTCAAGTTACGGGGATTGATTGAACATCAAGGTGATCCTTCTGGGGTTTATCGCTTGGTGTTAAATAACCGTCGGCGGTTTATTACAAGCTTATTAATCGGTAATAATCT
>JBCDDV010000266.1:0-4975 GCA_039180145.1 Cyanobacteria bacterium P01_G01_bin.49
CTCCAAGTATATATAAAACACCCAACCTTACTATTTCGCGGGACAAAAATTAACAAGAGAATTTTTTGTAAAAGATGGAAATTTTAGTTGAAAAGAGTCCAAATAAAGCAAAGCCAAAAAGAGAAATCAAATTTTTTCAAAAGCTAAAATATTTTTAGTTATTGTTTGATTTTTTCGATATAAGTAAGAAATGTCGAAATCAAGTTCAACAATCCAGAGAAACTAAATCTAGGCTAAAATGCCCACAACATAAGTCACCCAAATCATCTGAATTATGGATGTCAAAGCAGCGATCGCTTTTGAAGCAGGAAAACCCCTCAGCATTGAAACCGTACAATTAGAAGGCCCGAAAACGGGAGAAGTTTTAGTCGAAATTAAAGCCACAGGTATCTGCCATACTGATGCCTATACCCTCTCAGGAAAAGACCCAGAAGGCTTGTTTCCTGCCATTCTTGGTCACGAAGGGGCAGGGATCGTAGTGGAGGTAGGAGAAGGGGTAAAAAGCCTCAAACCTGGCGATCATGTCATTCCCCTCTACATTCCCGAATGTCGCCAATGTGAGTATTGTTTGAGCATGAAAACGAATCTTTGTCAAGCGGTGCGGGCGACCCAAGGCAAAGGATTAATGCCCGATGGTAGCAGTCGTTTTTCTCTAAATGGTCAAGAAATCTTTCATTATATGGGAACCTCTACCTTTTCAAACTTTACAGTTGTCCCCGAAATTGCTTTAGCCAAAATTCGGGAAGATGCCCCTTTTGAGAAAGTCTGTTACATCGGTTGTGGGGTAACAACTGGTATTGGGGCTGTCATTAATACAGCAAAGGTTGAACCAGGGTCTAAAGTGGTGGTCTTTGGGTTGGGTGGCATCGGTTTAAATGTCATTCAAGGAGCAAAAATGGTGGGGGCTGATATGATTGTTGGGGTAGATTTGAACCCCAAAAAACGCGCCCTTGCTGAAAAATTTGGCATGACACACTTTGTTAACCCCAAAGAAGTAGCAGGGGATTTAGTGCCGTATTTAGTTGATCTAACGAAGGGGGGAGCCGATTATACTTTTGAATGTATTGGTAATGTTAAAGTGATGCGACAGGCGCTAGAATGCTGTCATAAAGGATGGGGGGTTTCTATCATTATTGGGGTAGCAGGGGCAGGAGAAGAAATTAGTACCCGTCCCTTTCAATTAGTCACCGGAAGGGTATGGAAAGGGAGTGCATTTGGTGGCGCAAGAGGTCGTACGGATGTGCCAAAAATTGTGGATTGGTATATGGACAGTAAAATTAATATTGACGATTTAATTACCCATATGATGCCCTTAGAAAATATTAATCATGCCTTTCAACTTATGCACCAAGGGGAATCAATTCGCAGCGTTGTTACGTTTTGATGGCAATTAGTTTTTGTTGTGATGACGACAATTGCCCAAAAATATTCCTAAGCAAGATAGGATAGTATATCTAGCCTTTGTTGATCTAGGGGTTTATTATTGTTAAATTCATGCTATAAGGAATGAGACAAACCAAACCATTGGGAAACGTTAAAATGTCTGCCCCTGAAGAACTCACTTCTGAGATCTCAAAACCCGCTGAAGCTGAATCTCAATCAACCACCGAAGCTGAAACCTCTCCAGTTCTTTTTCAAGCAATTGGGACACTTAAAGGTCAATCCGAACAGGATGAAGAGGGAAATTTCTTTATTCGTTTGGGGGGAAAACGTTATAAATTATTTATTGCTGGTTATCGCTATCAAGCATGGCTCAAGCAAATTGCTACTCACCCGGATCAGACGTTATTTTTACGAGTCTATCCTAAATGCTTAATTATTCCTCGCAAAGATCCACAAATTTATTTTCAAGTTGCTGCCTGGGAAGAAGAAAATCCTTGGGAAGAAGAGCCAGGAATGTTTAAATTTAAAGGGGTCTGGCAGTTTGTCCCCCAATTGAGAACCCCCGTGATTTCTGTGTACCGAAATTCCAACGCTAACGATCCTAAGGGGAAATTTAAAGCGGCTCATCTTCCTGTTTTAATGAGAAGAGAAGACGAAGCTAAACCTTTTCGCTTTAATCCTAAAATATCCAAAGAAGAATTGCCCCCGCGTTGGTTTATTCAAGGACGCTTCAAATTTATTGCCTCTCGTAATTGTTGGGGATGGGATGCTGATTTAGAGCCACCCACCCAAAAAATTCCCAGATACAAAAAACCTGTAAAAGCAACAGTCGAAGGGAATCACCCCCCCAGGGGAGACAAAAAACCCCCCACCAAAAATAAAAAACCAACACAACCAGTCAAAGTTCAAAAAGTGGAAAAAAACAATTAAAGCAAAATTTTTGAGATCTAGTTTTAATTAGCTTGTCAATTAACGCTTTCGTTAGAAACAACATCATCTTGATTGGAGAAATTCCCTATTTATACTCCTCCTTTAGCCCGTTTAATTGAACAATTGCAGCGTTTACCAGGGGTTGGGCCAAAAACAGCCCAACGTCTTGCTTTGCATCTTCTTAAACGGCCTGATGCTGAAGTTCAAGGGTTAGCCAAAGCATTGATTGAAGCAAAAAAGCAGGTTGGACTGTGCAAAGTCTGTTTTCATTTTTCACAACAGCCGATTTGTGAAATTTGTCGTAACCCTAATCGAGATCAACAAACAGTTTGTGTGGTTGCTGACTCCCGTGATGTGATTGCTTTAGAAAAAACACGAGAATATAAAGGAAAATACCATGTCCTAGGAGGGGTAATGTCACCGATGGACGGCATCGGGCCAGAACAATTACATATCCAACCCCTAGTGCGAAGAGTCTCTAAAGATGGGGTAAAAGAGGTAATTTTAGCCATTAGTCCCACCGTCGAAGGAGAGACAACCACTCTCTATATCGGCCAACTCTTAAAACCCTTTACCAAAGTAACCCGTATTGCCTTTGGATTGCCCATTGGTGGTGATTTAGAATATGCCGATGAAGTGACCTTAGCACGAGCGTTAGAAGGACGGCGAGAATTAGATTAACCTGATTAGGGCAAAATCAACATTCCATCTCCAAAGGAATAAAAGCGATACTTTTGGGCGATCGCCTCTTCATATAGTTCCAATAATCTTTCTCGACCAATTAAAGCACTGACTAACATCAATAAACTAGAACGAGGTAAGTGAAAATTAGTAATGAGTCCGTCAACCACTTGCCAAGAATAACCAGGATAAATAAACATATCCGTCTTGCCTCGAAAGGGCATTAATCCTGGTTTGCCCGACTTTTGCGCGACTTTAGCTAACCCTTCTAATGCTCTAACGACTGTTGTTCCCACCGCAATAATACGTCCCCCAGCAGCCTGAGTTTCCTGAATTTTTTTAATGGTTGTTTCAGCAATGTCTATCCATTCCTGGTGCATACTATGTTTCGTAATTTCTGTCACTTCTACCGGACGAAATGTCCCCACCCCAACGTGCAAGGTAATATAAGCTTGATTAATGCCTTGATTTTTTAATGCTTCTAATAATTCTTGGGTGAAATGTAGTCCAGCAGTAGGCGCTGCAACTGCTCCTGGTTGCTGCGCGTAAACCGTTTGGTATTGAGAAGGCGTTGCTTGAGACTGGGTGACATAGGGAGGAAAGGGAATGCTACCCAATTCTTCAATTTTTTGCCAAAATAACTCAGAAGAAAGGACTTCAAACTTCAACAATCTTCCCCCTGTTTCTTCGTCTCTCTCTAACACAGTTGCTCGTAGAGGAATCTCATTAATCGGCACTTTTTCAGTCACTCCAAACCAAATTTCACTCCCAATTTTGAATCGCTTCCCCGGTTTAACGAGAGCTAGCCAACATGATGGTGCTTTTTCTTCTAGTAATAAAATTTCCACAGGGGCCCCAGTCGATTTTTGTCCATACAGTCGCGCTGGAATAACACGAGTATCGTTAAACACTAATAAATCTCCTGATAGTAACCAACTGGGTAACTCCCGAAAAATACTATGGACATGGGTGGTAGGAGAATTAACCACCAGTAACCGCGAACTATCCCTAGGAATGACAGGGGTTTGGGCAATTAATTCCGGTGGTAAATGATAGTCGTAACTAGACAGCAGGTAATCAATACTCATGATGGGTCTTCCCAATTAACATTAGTTTGTTATATGCTGGTAGAAAGATGTAAAAATAGATACATAATTCTCCGTCCCTTCCGAGATTTCCCCGATAAAAGCAAGGTGCTGTAAAGTCTTGTATCTGTGAATTCATCGGACTTTCCGTGTAATTGGGTAGTTTCCCCCATATTACTTATGAGAATTTAGGGGATAGTCCCCTACAACAAATGACACGATTCTTGTCAGACTATAGTTAGAGGAACTGCACAGCAGATGAATAAGGGGAAAACAATGGACTACATTTACTTTTTGGCCAATGCAAGTTTAACATTGCGAGTCATTGAATATTTACAACAGAAGTACAATACTTCACTTTGTTCAATGACGGTGATCCATCAGATTAATGGTTGGATCATTAAAACTAAGTTTAGACAACCGTTAACGCCTCAGCAACATGGTGATTTTAAAGCGTATATGAACGAGTTGGGAATTCCCTACGAGTTGGAAATTCGCTTACAGATGGTTTTCTGGAGTTTGGAAACTGGTCAATCTCCCATTGATGTGATGCGTCGTTATCAAGTGGCGATTGTTTCTCATGGCTCCCCTGATAGTAGTGATATTGAGGCTTTCCGCCAACAATTTACCAGAGGACTTGGCTACTGTCCTGAAACTTTAGCTTAGGCTAGCATTGAAGAATTGAAGAATCGTTGAGACGGTTCGTGAACTGCGTGTGGTGATTGAAAAGTTCCAACTGGGTATTTTATTGTCAATAATGAGACTATTCTGGCGTTAAATTTCTCTATAAGTTCCTGATTAACGCTAGCTAACGTAAAAGTGGTTCGATTGCTAATTCTAAGAAAGAGCAGGATATTTAATCAAGGGCAAGATCAAAGTTTCAGTTTAGCTCGAAC
>JBCDDV010000267.1:0-4949 GCA_039180145.1 Cyanobacteria bacterium P01_G01_bin.49
GCTAAAGCCAAATAAGTAGCCAAAAATACGGCTTGGGTCTAAATTGGGCTGAACCAGACGCACTTGACCCACGAGCGGATCATAGAGTCCTCCCCATTGATTGGCTTTAAGCACCAATAAACCAGCACCAACTCCTAATAGAACTAAATGAATGCCTAAAATACTGGTCATTTTCTTGCCGTCTTGCCAGTCATAACCGAATCCTTGTTCATCAAGTTTTTCAGGTCCGAGGACTCCATGATAAAGTCCTCCTGCACCTAAGATGGCAGAACTAACCAAATGCAGCATAGCAACGACATAGTAGGAATAAGTGCTGATAACTTGCCCGTTTTCCCCAATACCCAGACCAAGAGTGGCTAAATGGGGCAGAAGAATCAAATTCTGCTCATACATGGGTAAGTCAGGATTAAAGCGGGACAATTCAAACAGGGTCATGGCTCCTGCCCAAAAAACAATTAAGCCCGCATGAGCGACATGAGCCCCCAACAGTCGTCCAGAAAGGTCGAGCAAACGCATATTTCCCCCCAACAGGGGTGCGCCCGATGTTGACGACTCTGGGGCATTAGTTGTCCAACCGAGCGATCGCATCACAGGATTCCAAAAAAGGGCCTTGGTCATGGGAAAATTCCTCCTCAAGATAATTTTCTCAATAAATCTTAGGTCAACTCAAACAAGAAACTAAGCATTTAACTCTTTTTATCATCGCTACCTTAGCCACAGCTTGCTTCGATGCTTATTGAAAAAGATTCTAAATAAGTTATTGTCTATAAATTAAAATAATTAAACCGAAAAGTCAATTGCTAATTATTCTCAAAAGGAGGGTGACTTGACAAGAATGGGTAACCTTAATGAATCTGCGTTGAGGAGCAAACTCGAAGGAAACCCTTCAATACTGCTCGGTTAAGAAATAATTGTTAGTTGAGGGAAGAGAGGGAAGAAAAACCATGGGTCAAGCTTAATTCTCCCGACACATCCCACACATACCTGCAAACGCGCCGCAGCGTAGCGAGGAACACTCCCCATTTCTAGAATGTGAAAGCAGTTTAACCGAGTAGTATTGGGAAACCCCTTCTTAAACAATGGGTTTTGCCGATTTTTTTCTTAATCAGCTTAAACTTGGCTTAACGATACCAGTCTCAAAAATTTTGAGGTTTTTTCACTGCTTACTTGTTGAAAATCTTTCTCTTTAGTAAACTAGAATCAATCAATCTCTTCAATTTCTCTTTAGAGTCCCAGGATTTTGAAGAGATTGAGACATCTGTCCAAATTCCCAGTGCTTGGGGACAACACTGTCAAGCGTCCTGTTCCCATGCTTTTTCCACATCGCTTAACGATTTTGAGTTAATCATTAGAGCAGTAGTGCTTGAAAGAAACGTGGGATAAAGATAAACTGTGCAAGGTAGCCATAACGGCATTGCTAAATTAAAACATGAATCGATAGGGAACAGGAACATCGGAAAATCTAAGGTAGTGAGTAAGCAAACGAATAGAATGCTTCAGCATCTCTATAGATTTGGAATAACAAAGAGTGTCTTGGCAAGTTTTCCCTTGCGCCTGTCGTCGACGCGGGTTCTTGCCGCTTTTGCGGTGCAATCTAGCAAGATAATGGCGGAGTCTCGTGTTTTCCTCCTCAACTCTTGTCATTTAAGTTTTACAGATAATTTGCTCTCCATCAGGAATAAAACTAGGATAGACTTTCCAACCATCAGTTATGTAAAAATAGCACTTCCACTTCTTGACAATTCTCCAAAGAGGTTGAAACGTTACTGCGCTGCGGTCTCGCCTTCGGCGAGTGCTGCCGCACCGCCTAATAGCCATTCCAAAATACCCTGTTGGAAATTATCTACTGCTGTCCACAACCAAATCTTGTTGTCTTGGCGAGCATTCTCTTGCGTCTTACGCCGACGCGGGGTCTCGCCGCTTTTTTTTGAACCGACAAATGTTTTCAACTCATCAAGTTCTCCTACTTGAGGAATTGTTTGTTGATCGTAAGCGTTTGCTAGTAACGCCCCAACTTCTTTAACCCAATTAATGATAGTAGTGTGATCAACTCCTTTGACCCTTTCTATGGCTCTAAAACCCATGCCGTTGACATCCATTTTCAAACATTCTCGTTTGACGTCTTCTGAGTAACCCCCCTCGGTTTCATAATCAATAATAAATTGCGGTGCGACCCCGATGAGTAAAACTCATCTAGGGAACGGGCACCAAGAGAGGCGATTGCATTTTAGACAAACATAATTTTGCTTGCCTTGTCTGTTTTGTCCATTTTTTCTAATATGCTCTGCTCGGCATTCTGGACATTGCATCATTTTTTCACTCAATTCATGTCTCAATTATGCAAAGCCTAAAAAGGCGATCACAGAGAGCGTAATAAAGAGAAGCATCGCACTCTCAAAATTTGGCTTAAGTATTAAATTTATTTTGGCTAGAATTAAAAAGCTATATAATCTTTCAATATTGACTAGTATTAAAGAAAGTGTGACTGAGCTACTGCGTCAGGCGATCGCTGAAATTGAAAAACTGCCACCAGAACAACAAGATGCGATCGCATCTCGGTTTCTTGAAGAATTGCAAGATGAGCAAAAATGGACAACCCGTTATACCTCAACAACTGACGAGCAATGGGATCGGATGGCAGAAATGATGCGACAGGAAATAAATGATGGTGAAA
The DNA here is from genome assembly GCA_039180145.1 of Cyanobacteria bacterium P01_G01_bin.49. Taxonomy (GTDB): domain Bacteria; phylum Cyanobacteriota; class Cyanobacteriia; order Cyanobacteriales; family Microcystaceae; genus JBCDDV01. The sequence goes on from JBCDDV010000267.1 coordinate 2,675, forward strand.
CTGTTTCCCTTGATGATTTTCTTTCGACTGAAAAATGAAATCGAGTGTTACAAAGTCATTCCGTAAAGAATTTAATAAACTTCCCGCATCGGTTCGCAAACAAGCTATTAAAGCATACAAACTTTGGCAAAAAGATTCATCTCATCCCAGTCTTCAATTTAAGAAAGTCAGTCAAAGACAAGCAATTTATTCTGTTCGTGTCAGTCTCAACTATCGAACTTTAGGTTTATTAGAGTCAGATTGTATTTACTGGTTTTGGATTGGTACGCATGATGAATATGATGAGTTGCTTAAAAGAATTTGATTGAGAGAAGTTGACACAAAATGAAAAGCGATCGCATTTCATCGCATAATCAAAAAACAGTGATCGCAAATCCGCATAATATCAAAAAGGCATCGTATTTCATTCCTTCGTCTTGGAGTTGTAAGGTGCGATCCCCTTTCGGACAAAATTTAGAAAAATGGCCTTTTTCCTTCCCTCAAAATGATGTTAAAAGTAGAGTAATGAAAATACTACGTTTCAAATCTGTTTATTGATGATTGATGATTGATGAACCAGTACATCTAGAAAAACATAATCCTTTCTGGAAAGAGTATTTCGTCAAAGAGCAGAAAAGACTCAAAGAAACTCTCCATGTTGACTCAAGCAATATTCAACACATTGGCAGTACCGCAATCGACGATATCTACGCAAAGCCAATCATTGACATTATGATTGGAGTAGAAACATTTCCACTATCGCAATATTTAACAGACAAACTTATTTATCTTGGTTATGATGCACTTGGTGAATCGGGTGTAACAAATCGTCTTTATTTTCGATATCGTCGATTGCAATTGTTTAATGTACACGTAGTTAAAAAAGACGGACAGCATTGGAATTCTAATCTTGCATTTCGAGACTACCTTAGAGCATATCCAAAAGAAGCAACACGCTATGAAGAAGTAAAAATAAAAGCTGTTAAATCGGGCAAATCATCACTTTTGGAATACTCAGCAGCAAAGTCAATGGTCATAAAAGAACTTGTCTCACTAGGATTGGCATGGCGATCAACTAAATAAGCAAATGTTAGAGTTATTAGAAAAGCAGTTGGCTTAGTTCTATTTTTCAAACACTTCACTAACTTTTATCCTTTACTAATTCCATTGTTTCTTTTTGACGCTCTTGCTCTTTTTTACCCCTTCTAAGTTGAAAATCCTGTAATAATCCCATCAATGCAGGAATAACAAAAAATAGAACGTGGGCGATTGCAAATCCGTATAATATAAAGAGACATCGTATTCCATTCCTTCTTCTTGAAGTTGTGATTTTTAGAGATTTCTGACAAAAAAATCACTCAATATTTTTAGCCATAAATTGCGTGCAGAAATGCTCAAAGAATGACCTTCTTCCTCGAAATAATATGTTTCCGTTGGTAGTTTTTTATCTCGACGACGCATTTCTAAAATTTTGCTTTCTTTTACTTTCCAAATATTGTCTTCAATTCCATGAGTAATTAACACAGGATTGGGATATTGTTCTATTTCAATATCAGTATTTGGGAAGGTACGTTTGTGACTATTTCTCCAGCACCATGCAGGTTGCAATTTTTTCCTAGCTATTAACCAGTTTAACTTGTTTAAAAGCTGCTGAATACCAGGTTGATAATTTTTGAGAATAAAAGCTGGTTTAATTTTGCTAGTAGAAGCATGAACAGCTAATGCGTCTGGTAATGCAGGACTGTTTTCTTCAGCAAGTAACTGAGATATCAATAATGCTTGCTCTGCTCCTCTGGAAACACCCAACAAACCAATTTTTTTATGATAAGAACTCATCAATTTTCTCATATACAAAAGAGCATTTTCTGTTCCTTCTAAAGGAATATTTTTAATATCAGGACGAGTTAAAAGAGCATCTGCTTTATTGTAAGGTTTGGGCATAGTAAAGAAGCCATTAGCAGCTAATAAAACAGCAATGACATCTATCCATTTTGCCGAACCTCCTTCGCTACCATGTAATAAAACAATTCCTCCTTTGGGAGAGATATTGGTCGGTTGATAAATTACTGCTTCTACGGGAGAAGAAGAAAGCTGTATGTTCAACATTGCATTTTTTATATACTCTGGATTTTATTTTAGTCAGTGGCAAAATGAGGAAAATCAGTATCATTGATTGTTGTCTTACTTTCTAACTTTTATCTTGCACTAATTCCCTAGATTCTTCTTGAATCTCTTGCCCTTGTTTACGCCTTCTCGGTTGAAAATCCTGCAATAATCCCATTAAAGCGGGAATTAC
>JBCDDV010000268.1:0-4940 GCA_039180145.1 Cyanobacteria bacterium P01_G01_bin.49
CAATTAGGACAAGTTTTAAAAGGCACGTTTGCAACTATCAAACAAGGAGGATTTAAACTATTATTTACTCAACTTAAAAATGTTGGGGGGATTATGCCTGTCATTATTAATGCGTTTACTGCTTTTTTACCTGTTCTTAGTGCGATCGCTTTACCGCTCGTTGCGATCGCAGGAGTGCTAGCAATTATTGGTATTCGCACTCACTTTATGAAACGAAATTTTGCAGAGATGGTGGATGTTTATAAAGCCCAAACCGACGCTTCTTTAGAAGCATTAGAAAGTGTTAGTGCAGAAATTCAAAAACGGATTGACTTGCAGCAGAAAGCTCATGCAGAAGGTCGGGTTTTAACGGAAGAGGAAATAGAAGATAATCGTAAACTATCTAGAGAGAAAGAAAATACTATTGCCCTAATCGAAAAACAGATAGAGGAAAGAAAAGCACTGCTTAATCCTAAAGAAGCAAAAAGGGCAGTTGATCAAGAGATTAAAAGCCTAGAATTATTAAGAAAACAACGTATTCGAGCGACATCTGATGCCAAAGAACAAGCAAGATTAGATCAAGGTTCTAAGAAAATAAAAGACGAAATTACTGAAATAGAAAAACAACAAGCTGACCTTGCAGAACAAGGGGTTGCCAAGGGAAGTGGCGTTTATTTCCAACTTACATTACAAAAAAATGAGTTGTATGAGCAGCTTAAACTTCGAGAAGGAAGTGTCAAAAATATAGCCAAAGAAATTGAATTAGAAAAGAAAAAGAAAAAAGAAATTTCTCGTGATGCTAGAAAAGCAGTAGGGGAAGAGAAAAGACGTGAATTAGAAGAAGACGTTAATAAATTAGAGCAACGGAAAGATGATTTGAAAGCTGAAGGAGAAGGCATTATTAATGAACAGTTAGAAGTTAACCGAAAAGGGACATTTACTGAAAACTTAACAAGGGAATTTGAAGAGGCTAGAAAAGCCATAGAAAAAGGTGTAGGTAACGAGCAAGCGTATGAGGCCCAAGCTAAAAATTATACTAAATTAATTGATTTAGCAGTTCAATATGGGTTAGTTCAAGCTGAGAATGCTAAAAATGAATTGAGAAATATTGTCACTAATGATAAACTTTCTAAAGATACTCAAGCTCAAGCAGCGCAAGAACTGACTAAACTAATTGAAGCTGAAAGTAAAAGACGAATTGAAATTTTAAAAACAGAAGAACAACAAGTTAAAAATTTAGTTTTAGCCAGAAAACTAACAGAAAAACAAGGTGAAGCAAAATTATTTGAATTAGGGCAAGAAAAGTTTGAGGAGCAAATTGATTCAATTAATGAACAGATTGAGGAAATGGAAAACTTGATAGGCTCAGCTAATACGGCTGATTCTCAACGAGTTCAACAGCTTAAAGAGCAACTAAAACTATTAAAATTACAGAAAGAAGAAGCAGCCCTACAATATAATATTAAGAAACAAATTCAAGAGATCGAAAGTAATCTCAAAAAGGTTGAGAATTTAATCAAAGCTCAAATTCTTAATCTCAACAAAGCAGAGCAATTCTACAAAAATCATACTCAAGTTCTTAAACAAGTGGTCACAGAACATGAACGGGTTGAGGGGCAACTAGAACGACAGAAGAAACTGCTTGATGCTCAACAATCAATGTATGACAGTATTAAGGGGTTGGTCAAAGCTCAATTTGATGCGATCGCTCAAGGGGAAAGAACAGAGCGGCGTAAACAACGAGTTGCCCAGGTGGCGGCTCTACTTCGTTATCAAGCAATGCAGCAAGAGTTCCAGTTCCAGCTTAAATCTTTAAGCATTGAGGAGGCTAAGGTGAAGGCTGCCCTTGAACGGGAACGGACAGCCAATCGCATTGCTGAAATCGAGGCGAAAGCTGCTCTCGAACAAGCTAAGGCGCAAGAAGCTCAAGCAGCCGTCGATTTGGCTAAAGCTAAAGCCGATAAGGAAAAGGCGATCGCAGAAGGCGCATCAGAATCAACCCTTCGCGCTAGGGATTTGGAGATTGAAGCTCGTGAGCAAGCAATAAAAGCTACTCAAGCGGGTACTCGCGCTCAAATACAACAAATCGATGCGATCCGGCAACAGGGAGAGGAGATAGAAAAAAATGCTGAACTGGAACAAGAGCTTTTTGGGATTAAACGGGGACAACTAGCAGTCACTCAACAAACCCAACAAATTCAAGGATTGAGTGAGGTCATACAAGCGATCCCTGAAAAAGGGACAAGGAGAAGTGCGGAAAGAGATCTTGCTGAAATGATGGCTGAAAGTGCGGTTTTTGGGTCAACGCAGGATATTCAAAACATTGGGAAATCAATCTCTGATGGTTTTCGCAACGGATTATCAGGAGGATTAGGTTTGCCTCAAGGTTTAGGATTAGAAAAGAAAATGATTGCACCTCAATCAAGTCTTCCGGCAGAATCATATAAACCAATGCAAGCTCCTCCTGGTTCTTTAATCAATATGCGTCCTAATCTTCCTGGTTTTGGGGCTGTTTCTCAAATGCGTACCACTACGCGGGGTGGATATTCTCAAGATTTCCTCGAAGAATTTGACCCAGGACTGGCAGATTTAAGGGGGTCAGTTTCTCCTCAACGGTATGAGCAGATCCGCAAAATTACTGAAAAAGAAGCCAGACAGCAATTTGGCCCTGCCCTACGGCGACAAATCTCTAGTGCTAATACTCCTGTACAATCTCCTATGCCAAAATCGATACAACAAGTCAATTCTTATTTAGAGCAAATTAACAAGTCTCTGTCTAATAAATCGGGTAGCACTAGCAACTATACTATCAACATCAAAGTTGATGGAGGACAACGACAAGTTAAAGGAACGTCAGAAACAGTTGCTGCTGCTCCAAGCTTAGAAGATGTTCTCAAGCAAACGAGACAGTTAAGCTTTATCAGTGGCTAGCGCAATGCAAATTTGTCATTTCTTGGTCAATACTTTCCCATTTTTCAGGCAACTGTTCTCTAACTTCTTGTCCAAATTCATTTTCGGTAACTAACAACATTCTAGTTGATTTGTTATTTACACAATCAATCTTGATAAAAAGAACAAAGTCTTGATTATAATAAGCAGAAAAAGCAAAGTTGCCTCGTCGAGACATTTCTCCATATCTTAGATAAACGTCTTTAAATCCGTTTACGTCGCCAATGTAATAAGTACCAGCGACGGCAGGAACAGAAATACTTGATATGGCTAACCCACTTAGCAAAGCACAAATTCTTTTAAACATCACTTCTTTCTCAACTCTGTGCTTAGAATGCCCAAATTTTTGGAAAAATAACACAATTTTGTACTACTTTTGTACCGAAAATCCCAATCACTGGGATTTTCGGTACAAAAGTAGTACAGTAAAAGCATGATATGAGGTGATGTTGTAGATTTGTTATTCAGTTAGGGAATTATTATAATGGAGGAAGAAAGAAGAGTTCAATTTGTTACGCGATTATTATGGGTTCCGTTGCAAAAACAGGAGATCGCCATTAAACTTAAATCAGTACAGATGCACAACAACCTAGTTCATGAGTCCGAAACAACCTTTCAAATGGCGACATTTCCAAGGGGTAGTGATATAAATCTGTGGAAAGAGGGATGCTCAAGAATTTGATTTGAGTTAAGGTAAAAAATGAAGAACTCAACTTAACTTTTCGATGACTGTTTGGATCGCTATTGAATGTCCTCATTGCCATTCTACTGACGTAGTTAAAAATGGTTTCTCAGGAGAAGGAAAACAACGATATCTTTGTCAAAATGAGAAATGCAATCACCGTACCTTTATTCGTAATTATAGTTATAATGGATGTCGTAAAGAAGTTAAAAAGCAAATTCCAAAAATGGGGGGCCGTTCAAAAAGAGGGTTTTTTGGGTTACACTTGCAGCCTGAATTGAACCAAGTCTAACCTTGGCTTTGAGAACATTAGTATTGGCTTAATGGGTTGAGAATCAAGCTCGTTGAAACTGTTCAAATCCCGGTAGTGATTCCCATGTAGTGAAAACTTTAGAAACTGTTAGCAAACTGAGCATTATAATGGTGGATAAAATACCAAATAGCCCCGATATGATTTTCCACTTTTTTTGAGAAGGATAAAGTTTCTCGCACTAAGCGAGAGATTCTTTGACGGAGGGTATTATTGAATCGTTCAATCTGATTAGTTTCGCCACTATCTTTATAAACTGGTCGATGTCTTTGAGCAGGAATAACTATCTTATAAGCATCCCAGAAATCTGTATAAGCTACGGCACATTGTCGATAAACTGGAGGTAATGAAGCCCAAAGTTTTTGGGCTGAGGATCGGGAGCGGTCGCCAACATAGCAGCCAACAATTTCTCTGGTCTTTCTATCAATCGCCAGCCAAATCCAATATTGATTTTTTCTACGATCAACAAATGACCATAATTCATCACATTCAATTGTCAATTTACCTTTAGGTTTATCTGAAACCTTTACTTGACGGGGAACCTTCTCAAATTTATCATTAACATAATTCTGTAACCATCGCCATGAAACTCCAACAACTCTGGCAATTCCTCTTAAGGAAATTTTCTCAAGAAGTAACTTATCAATCAGATTTTTCTGTTGTTGAGTTACCCATATTTTAGTTGGATTTTTGACAAATTGACGACCACAATCAAGGCAACTATATTTAGCTTTTTTATGATGAATACTTCCATTTTTAGTAAATTGTCTTGAACCACAATTTGGACAAGAATCTTCAAAGTCTTTAAAAGGCAATACTATGAGTAAAAAGAAAAGAGTATTCAATAAATTCGACATTAATGAAAAAGGATAAGAATTTCAGTTTTTATTGGATATAAGCGTATTATAACTGAATTTAACTAATCTTCCGCATTCTTCCCTCTTTTTTAGTGCGAATGAACTATTCAAAATTCTTTCACGCATAATTGATCATATCCTGATAATTGGCATCAATACCTTC
>JBCDDV010000269.1:0-4933 GCA_039180145.1 Cyanobacteria bacterium P01_G01_bin.49
TCCTTTATTTATCATCAAAATATATCGTCCTAAACAATCTTATTATTTATCTTTTTTTGTCTTTTTTTCAGGGATATCAATAAAAACTTTCTCTCCCGGCGTTAATCCTGATAAAATTTGGATCTTCTCATCTAAAACTTGTCCAATAGTTACCGCCTTAAATTGAGGGTTATTTTTTTCATCAGGAATCATCACTCCCGTTTCTCCCTCTTGGGTAACAATTGACACCGTGGGAACTACTAAGGCATCAGTAATTTGTTGACCCAAAAAAATTACATCCACATTCATTTTAGATAATAGTTCTTTTTCCCCTGTTTTTAAACCAACGGTGATTTCAAAAGAAGTTACATTCTGCTCAACAATGGCTTCTGGTGCGATGCGAGTCACTTGTCCTTGGAATTCTTTGTTTGGGAAAGCATCCGCTTTAATATTGACAGGTTGCCCAGGTTGAATCATCCCAATATCGACTTCAGGAACCTTAGCAATGACTTCTAACCCTTGCGCGATCGCCAAAATTGAACTGGATGTTGCTGACGCGGTACTTGAAGCAGAAGTTGTTGGGGTAACAAATGCCCCTGGTGTGGCGTATTTTTGCGTGACAATGCCATCAAAGGGGGCGCGAATAGCGGTATCTTGGAATTGGATAACCACCTTTTCTAATTCGGCTTTAGCAGCAGCGACGGCTGATTCTAGTTGAGCAATTTCCGTTTCAGCCGTTTTTTGTCGTTCTTCAAAGGCAATTTGAGTCTCTTTTACAGATTCTTGAGATCGAAACACTGCTTGCTGAAGTTGTCCAACTTCTGCATCGACAGTAGTGCTTGCTTCTTCAAGTTTTTTCTGAATTTCCAAAAAATTGGCTTGAGCATTTTGATATTCACTCAAAAGTTCATCAAACGTATCTTGGGTAATTGCCCCTTCCTCCAATAATTCTTCATTCCGCTTAACGCGAGACGCTGCTAATTGGGCGCGAGATTGGGCAGAAACTAGCTGGGCCCTAATTTGGTCAATTCCTCTGGGAATTCTCTGTTTTGCCCGTTCTAGGTTGGCTTCAACTTCTTTCAGTTGGGCTTGGGCTTGAGTATAGCGAGTTTGGGCTTGCAGTATTTCGCTGGGAATGCGGACTTTCCCATCTTCTAATTCAGCTAAGGCTTTATTGTAATTGGCTTCTGCATATTTCCCTTCGGCTTTAAGCTCAGTATTCTCCATAATTGCCAGGACTTGACCCTCTTTAACGGGCATTCCTTGGTCAACTCGTAATTGAACTAACCGACCTGGATTTTTCGGACTAATATTAACACTTTGAATCGGTTCAACAGTTCCACTAGCTTCGATTTCAACAGCAAGGGTTTCTCGTTGGGCAGTAACGGTCATCTGGTCGATTTTGCTCTCAACCATCGGTGTTTCGACCATTTTGTAGGTTAATCCGCCAACAACGACTATTCCTCCTGTCATAGCGGCTAAAATCCAAGGGAGAGGACGATTGATCTTACCAAATACGGGAACTTCCATAGGAAATTTATTTAATCTCAGGGACAGTAAGTGATATTGAGAACTTATCTTACTTATATTAACGTTTCTCTGGGCGTTGTATGAGAAAATAGCGGGTTTAGATAACAATTCTATTTCAGATAAAAATATTAAGTTGTAGACAAAGCAACAAATAATAACTAGTGGGGGATGGTTTAGTATAACTGAATCATTTGTGCCTAAGATGGACAATCATTATCTTATTTCTATGATGTAGAATAAAAATCATCAATAATTGCTGATTAAATTGCAAAAGACTATGATTTTAAACGATGACCGCGATTATCAAATTTTGTTTCTCGGTGCTTTTCTTTTGTTAGGAATTTTTACCCGTGATTGGACAATAAAGCCAGCGTTGATCGGGGTGATTGTTGTTAGCTGCTTAGTCACTCAATTAATCTTAACTGCTTTGGTGACAAGACAAAAAATATTTGTTTTTCAGAAGGGTTGGTTTAACTATTTTATTAATCCTTTATTTATTGCCTCTTGGCGTAGTGCTTTAATTACTGCTTTAGGGCTTTGTTTATTATTACGAGGGAATGATTATAGAACTATGATCTTGGCAGGGAGTTTAGCCATTGCTAGTAAGTTTATTTTTCGTGTTAATAATAAACACTTTTTTAACCCCGCAAATTTTGGCATTATTGCTGCATTAACCCTAACCAATGATGCTTGGGTATCTCCTGGACAATGGGGAACAGATTGGTGGTATTTACTGTTGTTTTTGGGAACAGGCGGTATGATTTTGAAGCGGGTGGGACGTTGGGAAACCTCTGCGGTATTTTTGGGAGTTTATGCGCTCTTAGAAGGGATTCGTAATCTCTGGTTGGGTTGGAGTTGGGATGTTTTAGAACATCATTTAATGAGTGGTAGCTTACTCTTATTTGCTTTGTTTATGTTAACTGATCCCCGTTCAATTCCTAATCATCGTCTTAGTCGCTTAGTTTGGGCGATCGCCCTTGCTGGGGTAGCCTTTATGCTTCAACATTCTTTTTACTTATCAACGGCTATTTTTTGGGCATTATTTTTACTCTCTCCCTTAACAATTTTACTTGATTATTGGCAAAAAGCCCCCAGATTTTCATGGTTGATTGTTGATTGTTAATTGTTCATTGTTGATGGTTGATTGGAATTCTTGATAAACGATTTGTCAGACAGGTTCTAACCTCTAACAATTGCACCAAAATCTGCCAATACTCTGCCATGATTTCGCAAAATTCCTAATAAATTTAAGCGATTTTCTCGAATTTTGGGATTTTCATCCATGACTAACACGCTGTCTTCTCCATCAAAAAATTCACTCACTGTTGGCGCAATGTTGGCTAACCCTTCTACTAATAATTGATAGTTGCTCTCAGATTGGGCTATTTTTGTTTTCGGTAATAGTGCCACTAATTCATCATAAAATGCTTGTTCCGAAGGCTTTTCAAACAGTTTAGAATCAATAACTTTGCTCGGATCTAATTCGGTGTAGTCTAACTTTCCTTTAGCAGCTAAACGAGTTGAACGGTTCACTGTTTCATAAATGGCATCTAACCGCCCATTATTACGAATCTCTTGTAAAAATTGAGCGCGATCGCAAACGTCTAATAAGTTCTCTAATGTTCTTTGTGTATAGTCAGCATCGTTGTCTCCTAAGACTGCATTAACTAAGTCATAATCAATCGCTATTTCATCTTGTAATAGGGTTTGAATGCGTTGAGTAAAGAAGGTTTGTAGCACCGTTAAGGGAGAGCTTTTATCGGGATGAGACGTAACAAAATCTAAACAACCTTGGCTCAATAATTGCGATAAATTAATCGATAAGTTGGCATTCCAAGTGATATTAATAATGCCATTGGCAGATCGTCTCAAGGCAAAAGGATCAGAGGAACCACTGGGTATCATTCCTAGGCCAACAATACTCACCAAAGTATCTAAGCGATCAGCAATTCCCACCACTTGTCCTGTCAAAGATTGAGGCATGATATCATCAGCACCGCGAGGTAAATAATGATCAAAAATTCCTTGAGCAACCAACTCTGATTCGCCACTAATTAGGGCATACTTTTGACCCATAACCCCCTGTAATTCAGGAAATTCATAAACCATTTGTGTCACTAAATCCGCTTTGCACAACATGGCTGTACTTTCAATTTCTTCTCGTTGTTTGGGAGTCGTTTCTAACTGTTCGGCAATTTGTTGAGACATTTCCATAATGCGGTCAACTTTATCGCGCATTGTGCCTAATTCTTCTTGAAATGTGACCGTTTCTAGTTCGGGCAAATAGCTTTCTAAGGGTTGATCACAATCTGCTTGATAGAAAAATTGAGCATCAGCTAATCTAGCACGAATTACCCGTTCATTTCCTTGAGCAATTATGTGTGATTTTTCAGGATCACCATTAGAAATGGTAATGAAGTTCGGTAACAGTTCGCCATTAGCTTTTTTGATGGCAAAATATCGCTGATGCTTGACCATTACAGTAATAATAACTTCAGTGGGAAGGCTTAAAAATTCCTGATCAAAATTTCCGGCAACTGCGGTAGGATATTCAACTAAATTAATGACTTCTTCTAATAAATCAGCAGGAATATCAGGGGTTCCTCCTAATTTCTCACCAATTTTTGTAATCTCTTTGGTAATCTTTTGATGACGTTGCTTGGGATCAACTTCAACATAAGCATTCTTTAACGTTTTAATATAATCAGATCCCTGATTAAGTTTAACCGTTTCTGGGCATAAAATACGATGACCATAAGAGAAAGCATTACTGTGTAAAGTGGTGCTGCCGTTAACAATTTCTATAGGCAAAACTTGGTTATCACATAAACTAACTAACCAACGAATAGGACGGGGAAATTTCAGGTCACCATCACCCCAGCGCATAAACCGTCTACCTTCTAAGCTATTAATCCAAGTAATAATTAATCCTTGTAAAATCTCTCTGGTGTCTCTGCCTGTTATTTTTTTTTCAACAAAGACAAAGTCTCCCTTTTCTGTGGGACGAATCTCTAAATCTTTAACAGCAACTTCTTGTTTGCGAGCAAAACCTTCTGCTGCTTTTGTCGGTTTGCCCTCTTTAAACGCTGCTGCAACTGGGGGCCCTTTGATAGTTTCTTCTCTGTCAGTTTGTTTGTTTGGAAGTCCTGCAATTAATACTGCTAAGCGTCTCGGTGTTCCATAAACGGTGATGGAGTCTGGGGAGAGAAAATAGTCTTGAAGACTCTCAGGGATGCACTTTTCCCATTGTGCGATCGCTTGATCAACAAAATCTGCGGGCAATTCTTCTGTACCGACTTCCAATAAAAAGAACATATTGACTTTTAGAATAATAGCTAAAGATGCACGACTCAAAAATATACTATACAATCATATCGTTTAATCTGCTTTTTTATCTAGAAAAATTTTGTTTTTTTCAAAATCA
>JBCDDV010000270.1:0-4927 GCA_039180145.1 Cyanobacteria bacterium P01_G01_bin.49
CACATGGCAGAGGATTTTAAAGTATCTGTTGCTTCAATCTTGGATTCTATTCAAGCCAATCATTTTAATAAATTAGTTCTTGCTCATCCTTTAGATTTAATTTCGCCTATTAACTTTTCTGTTATCAACTGTTTAAATAATTTACGAAATTCTCATCCTGATTGTTATATTTTTGCCCTTAATAATGGCAACAAAAATTATTTTATTGGAGCGAGTCCTGAACGTCTAATTAGTGTTAGAAATCAACAATTAGTAACGGACGCTTTAGCCGGGTCTGCTCCGAGAGGTAAGACCAATAAAGAAGATAATTACTTGTTACATAAATTACTAAAAAGTAGTAAAGAAAGGCGAGAACATCAAGTTGTCATAGAATTCATTATTCAACGTCTCATTAACTTAGGGTTGACGCCGCAAATTTCTCCTTTGAAAGTCTTACAATTGTCAAATATTCAACACCTATGGACACCTATTTATACTCAACTAAAATCTCATATTCACCCATTAGAAGTAGTCTCTCAGTTACATCCTACTCCGGCTGTTTCTGGATTTCCAACTGAGGTAACTTGTCAGGAAATTCAACATTATGAAAGGTTTGAAAGAGGTCTTTATGCCGCTCCTTTAGGTTGGATCGATTATGATGGTAATAGTGAGTTTATTGTGGGGATTCGTTCTGCGTTAATCTCTGATAACCACGCAAGGTTATATGCAGGTGCAGGTATTGTAGAGGGTTCAGAACCTGATAAAGAGTTTGCAGAAATTCAACTCAAGTTTCAAACTTTATTAAAAGCTTTATAAGTTACTATTCAAAATGCTTATTCATTAACTAACTTAAACTATTTAGAATAAAGGGACATAAAAAACTATGTCCCTATTTGATTCAATTAACACAATTGATTTCTGTCAATTATTAACAGATTTTAGTAGGAACTTTGACCGGAGAAACTACCACTTTTACGAAAGCTACCGGAATTATTACGGCTTTGATTTTCTCGTGGTTTGGCCTTATTAACCTTCATATTTCGTCCCATCCATTGGGCCCCGTCAAGTGTCTCAATGGCTGTGGTTTCTTGGTCATCATCTTCCATTTCTACGAAACCGAAACCTCTCGGTCTTCCTGTTTCGCGATCAGTGGGAAGATAAACCCGTTTAACGGTGCCATATTCACTGAAAACTTCTGTCAAATCGTCAGAAGTTACATCATATAATAAATTGCCTACGTATATTGTCATGGGATGTCTCCAAAATGATTAGAAGGTCACGAGAGAATCAACTAAGATTTCGGAAACCCACCAGCCGACGTAGACAGGAACAATCCAATTACTAATCAAAACCAATGCTGAAACCGAACTAAACTCTCAACTTTTATACCCTAGCATAGCTTGGGAAATGAGAGGTGAGGCATGGGCGAAATTTTGTTACAAACTGAAACGTTAATAGCACGTTAAGGAGAGGACTTAGAGGGTTTTTTTGGGCAACTGTCTAGTTTTTCTTGCTCTTGAGGACGAGTTACTAAATAGTCTTGTAACCATTCACATCCCTGGTCAAAAAGTGATACTAAGCGGGTAAATTCTTCTTGAACTGGTAAAACTTTTACTTTGCCATCTCTAGCAACAGTTAGTATTTGTTTATTATCAGGACTAAATTGCAAATTTTCGATAGACTCTTGATGTTCTTTCATTTTGGTATGTAGCTGACCTTGTTGATCCCAAAGTCTTACTGTCCCATCTTGAGACGCAGTAATTAAATATGTTCCATCAGGGCTAAAACTGACACGAGAAATGGGAAATAAATCGCGTTTTAAGGTTTTTAATAAGTTTCCTTGTAGACTCCACAATTTAGCGGTACTATCTTGAGAGGCGGTTAATAAATAGTTACCATCGGGACTAAAACTTAACCAATTTACCCGGTCTTGATGCCCTAAAAATGTTTGTAAAAGATCCCCTTGTAAATTCCACAGTTTAGCTGTTTCATCAGCAGAAGCCGTTCCTACCGTTTGTCCATCGGGGCCGAAATTAACATGATAAATACTATCATCATGGGCCGTAAATTTTTTGATTAATTGATAGGGCTTTTTCTGAATATTCCATAACCAAACTTCTCCTGAACGGGTAGCGATCGCTATTTTTTTGCCATCGGGACTAAAACTAATACTATAAACTGTCACGGTATTCTCAGTTAATTCCCCTAACAATTGTCCTTGCAAATTCCATAATTTAACGGTTCCATTACTCGTAGCAGTAGCAATTGTTTGCCCATCTCCGCTAATATTAATGGTATTAACTCCGCTACTATAAGCCTCAAATTTTTTGAGTAATTGTCCTTGGAGATTCCATAAATAAACCATGCCACTTTCATCAGCGATCGCTAATAATTGACCATCCGTTGAAAAGTCGGCAGTAGTAACAAAATTACCTAGAGTATCAAAGCCTTGTGGAGAGGAATTTCGCACTTGCCAAAGCTTAACAGTGCCATCACTTGATGCAGTAGCCAACCTTGTCCCTTCGGCATTAATAGACACATCATAAACCGGATCTTGATGACCTCTTAGTGCGGCTATTTCTTGTCCTTCCCTATTCCATAGTCTAGCTGTACCGTCACTAGATCCACTAGCTATCCATTGATCATCTTGACTAAAAACCACACTATTAACGAGTTCTTGATGACCGTCCAATGTTAAGGTTAAATTTCCTTGTTTATCCCAAATTTTGATAGTTCCATCCCTTGCACCCGCAGCAATATTTTGGCCATCGTGACTAAAACTAATGCTATAAAAAGGAATTGTATCTTCTTGTAAGCTTTTGAGTAATTGTCCTTGAATGTTCCATAATTTAGCAGTTCCATCTCGTGAGGCTGTGGCTAAGTATTGGCCATCTTGGCTAAACGCTACATCATCCACTGATCTTTGGTGTCCCTTCAACACGGCTAATTGTTTTCCTTGTAAGTCCCAGATTCTAGCGGTATTGTCCCGTGATGTGGTGGCAATATGTTGGTCGTCGGGACTAAAAGTCACGCTATAAACTGAGGCCTGATGGCCTGAGAGGATCGCCAGTTGTTTTCCTTGCAAATCCCAAATCCTAGCAGTATTATCTTGAGCAGCCGTGGCAATACGCTGACTATCAGGACTAAAGGCGACACCGTAAATATTACCCTCATGTCCGGCTAAAATGACTTGTTGTCTTCCTTGAACATCCCAAAGATTAACAGTTCCGTCACTAGAAGCAGTGGCGATCCATTTGCCATCAGGACTAAAAGCAACGCTATTGACGGCATCTTGATGACCAATTAGTTTATTTTTCTCCTGAATGCGATCAAGAATTTGTTCTAAGGCCAAAATTGGGCTAGTGGCAGGATAAGTTTCTAAAAGTCGGCCATCGTCAACTAAGGTTTTGAGGGTTTGACTCGCTTGCATGGCAGACACTAAACCCTCAAGTTGTTCAAATTCAAACTGTCGCCAAGCACTATCTCCTGTTTGCTCTAATTGTGTCCCCATTTGCGCTTCTTTTTGTTTTTGAAAGGCTGATTGCGCTTGAGATAAGGCAATGGTTGCACCGACCAAAGAAACCGCTAGTATCCCTATTCCTAAGCGGATCATACGTTGGGCTTTGTTGTTAGCTTGAGTTAAGATTTCGTTAGCTTGTGTTTGGGCAGCAAGGTTAAATTCTGCCTCTCGTTTATCTAAGTTTTGGCTTTCTGTTAAATATTTATAATCGAGATTACTTAAACTTTTATCCATGGCCCAAGCAAGGGCATCTTTGAGAGCTTGTCCCCGCAACAAACGAGAGTCATCTTGATAGTTGGAATTGCTCCAAGCTGTTAACATTTCTGAATAAGGACGGATTTTTTCAAGTTCTTTGCTGACCCATTTTTGATTAAAAACTGCTTGATAGATGGCATTATAAACCACTAATTTTCCATCACGCTTGACAACTAACCCAGATAATCTCAACTCAGTTTGTTCAGGACTTTCATCTGTTTCCAAGAACCCTTGTTGTAAAATTTGTTGATAGATTCCCAAGAGTCGTCCGGCTCGTTTTTCATTACGAAATAGCCGATCTCGAATAGTTTTTAGGTGAACAGGTTCATCTTGGGATTCCCAATTTTCGATAATAGAGAGTTTGACAACTTTTTCAACCCATTCTTGTTCTTTTCCTAGGGGAATTGTTTCAGAAGTATTTAGGAGTAAATTACACAGTTTTTGAGTGAGAAAGGGTTGACCTCCTGTCCAAACTAAGACAGCTTTTAAAACCGCCATGGGACGCTCACTAATAGCAGTTAACCCTGGGGCTAGCGGTTCGATTTCTTGAGGGGTAAAACCCGTTAATTCAATCGGGTGTCCAATATTAAAAGGGGTTTGAGTTTTATCTTGTATTAAGTCTGAGGGAGTCGCTACACCAAATAGAGAAAAAACTAAGCGTTCAAATTTAGGATTTTCTGCTCGCTGATTATAGAAAAAGCGAATTAAGGTAAAAAAATCATCTAAGGGAAACTTTAAACTAAGAACTTTATCAATTTCATCAATAAAAATATAAACTTTTTCCCCTGGACAATAGGTTAATAATACTTCTTCTAAAAACTGACTAAATTTTTGAACTCCCGATAATTCTTCTCGTTCTCGTAACCAAACTTTTAAGTTGATTTTGCCAACTAAATTAAACCCTAAAAATAATTGACTGATTACCCCACTGTACCATTGTTGCTGACTGATATCGCTGCCTAAACTGGTAATATCTACTGACGCACAACTCATTCCTTGCTCTTGTAATTGGTGCATAGCGCGCACTCTTAAACTTGATTTTCCCATTTGGCGGCAATTAAAAACATAGCAAAATTTTCCTGCTTTTAGTTCAGTAAATAATTCTCGATCTGCTCTACGTTCTACATAAGTGGGATGATCAAATGCCAAACTACCGCCAACTTTATAAGTATA
>JBCDDV010000271.1:0-4911 GCA_039180145.1 Cyanobacteria bacterium P01_G01_bin.49
CCTAAGTCGTCGAACCCCTTCTCCTAATAAGATGACTGCCCCACGCCAATTATGATTAGTAAGATGATAACAACCAACTGCGACTTGTAAGATGCCTTGATAAAAACGTTTATCTAACTCAATTGCGTCGAGCCAAATTGCTTCTAAAGTATCATGACAGGCATAAAATTCACCTTGGTTGAATTGCTCAACCCCTTGCAAAAATTCCTCTGATGCCATGATTTTTAAGCTGACATATTTTCTCGAACTTCCTTGATATATTCTAGGTCGATCTCTTGTTTATCCCCAGCAAATTCATTATCAGGAGTAATGAATAGCATACAGTGACAGTCTTTGCGTTCACGCATAGGAACACAGGGACAGTTCCAATAAGTGTTTTTGACTTCTGCTTCTTTGTCTTCGTAGTGACGACAAGGACAAAGGGGAGATCCTAGCTCTTCTTTGTGTTTAGCTAGTCCTTCTATCACTACTGCTGTTACTGATGGCTCACTACAAAAATAGGTATCTGTCCGTTTGGCATACTGTTCAGAAAAGTTCTTCATTGCCTCTAGAACTTTATCGCTCTGACTGATATTGGTATTGGTATTTACTGAAGTCATAAATTTAATTGGATAATTTGTTTACTGCTTTTATACTTAGGTTAACATTGTGGCATATTCTTTGCCGTTTGGGGGTCTTAAGACTTTAAAAAAATCTCCATCTTACTCTTTTTCTGATGAGTCGACGACCCTGGTAGGAGTTACTTCAAAAATAACTTCAAATGAAGTATCTAGCTCATTTCTTAAAGTTTCTTCGACAATTGCTATTTCATCAGACTCAATTGGATTAACTGCTCTAACCTTAACAATTACAACAGGAGGCTTTTTATTCCAATTAACTGTAACATTAAAGACGGTAACATCTCGTCGATTTACTAACGATTGCGTCACTAAAATTTCTTGGATTGAGTCACGAATTTTTGCTTTGCTAATTAATTGCCAAAAGCTAATTCCTAATGGAGCTGCTAGTAAGATAATAAGAATGATAGAAACGCCCCAAGATAAAGTTCTCGCTAGCTCATTGCTTCTTGCATATCCCCCTAGAAAATAAACAATAATGCAGGCTATATTAATACCAATTAGATTAGTAAAGTAAAGCAAGCCAGCCCCTGATGCAATTTGCCATTCTCCTTGCGATAAGGCTAAACCTACGATACAAATAGGCGGCATTAAGGCAACAGCGATCGCTGTTCCAGGAATGGCGTCACCAACAGAGGGACGAATCTTTGCGTAACCACTAATTCCTCCTGCGACAATGGCAATTAACAAATCAATTAAATTCGGTTGGGTTCTTGATAAAATTTCGCCGCCAAATTCCGGTACAGCAGTAATTAAACCAACTAACCAAGAACAGAAAACTGACAACAAAGTTGCCACAAAAACAGAGATAAAACTACGACGAAGAAGCTCAATATCTCCTTCAAGTGTCGCAAAAGCAAATCCTCGTAAAGGTAATATTAAAGGAGCAATAATCATTGCACCAATAATGACAGCCGCACTATTAATGATAAGTCCAAAGGTTGCAAGTAAACAGGAACCAAAGCTGAGAATTAAATAGGGTTGGGCTAATTGAGACTCACTGAACAAAGATTCCCTGAGTTTAAGAATGGGAATGGCTCCTAAACCCAATTGTCTAACAATTTCCCAGCTTCTTTTCATACAATTATCTTAATAATGGGAGTCTACTTATTCTAATGTAATTTTTTGTAGTGATGGTCAATTTTCGAGATGTATTTTAGAAGACGGCATAAGGCAAAGATCTGTTTTTTGCTTAACTAAATGATTTAACTTAAAAGAAAGTTTAAATCTTTAACTTTATTCAATTCCTTCTGGTACCCGGATACGAGCAGTTCCATCAGGGTTAATAATAATTTCTCCTCCCAATGCTTTAATTTCTGCTAATGCTCTTTCTTGGGTTTTTTGATCATTTGCCCCTGATAAAACCTGTGTCCAAGCCCCAATTTGGGCTACTTTACTTTGAGGATTATTTTCTAAGAATTTAACCGTCTCTCGTCGGCGGACTGCTGTTTGTTGACTAGCTTCATCAGGATAGGTTTCTGCCCAATTAGCTGCCATTTTATTAGATTCAATTGCAGCATCTGTATCTCCTAAAAATAGTAATTCATCAATTCCTTTGTAAATCCAAAGATAGTAGGGAGGATAGACAGGAGAAATCAATTTACTAGGGGTTTCTTTTAAGCTTTGTTCAAGGTAGGCAACAGACTGCTTAGGTTGTCCTGCAAAAATTGAAGTAGAGACTGATAGTTTTAAATTCGCATCGACAAAACGAGGATCTTTATCAACGACTAATTCAAAATAATCAGGACTTAAAGAATATCCTGTTTCACCCCGAGCTTCTCCATCGCCAAAATATTGAATAAACCGCAGATAAAACCAATCAGCAAGTAAATTATTAAAGCCTAAACTGGGTAGTCCCTTGTAAATAGTTAATTGTAACTTTTCAAGCTGTTCTTGTTTTTGATACTCAGCTTTGGATAGGCTTTCTTTGTTAGGATTGAGGCGAGATTTTTGTAGCCAGATAACCGATGTTAAACTGATGATGATGATAGCTATTGTGCCGATCATCTTACCCGATTGTTGCCCTGGAAAGGTAAGCTTCATAGATAATATCTTACTCAAGCTTAGTTGATCAAATTTCTTAATCTATACTAACTCAATTATCCTTGGATTGTCTCTATATTCAATTGTTACCACTACCTAGCAAGAAAAGACTAATTAAGGTACCACTATTCCATAAACTATGTAATAACATTGAGGCGAGAAGATTTCGCGATCGCGTATAAACAACGCCTAAAACCATTCCTAAAACAGCTAAGGGTAAAACTTCTGAAAGATTAAGATGAGCTACTGCAAACAGCAAACTACTAGCTCCAATTGCTCCCCATACAGAAATATACCGAGTTAATGAAGGTAACAAAAAACCCCGAAACATTATTTCTTCGTAAAGGGGAGCGGCGATCGCTGCTGTCACGTAAAAAATTGCTAAAACAGTCCAATCTTGTGACTCTAAAGCAAGAGAAAGTAAAGGGTTACTGCCTCCTTGTCCATTCCAAATTTTTTGATTAATTAAAGATACAATAACAACTAAGGGTAAGGCGACTAAATAACCACCGATTCCCCAAACTATCCAGTTACTTAACCAGTTGAATTGAAACCAATCTTTGGGTAAGGGAAAAAACTTTTTGATGGAGAGATAAAGTACCCCGATACCGCTAACAGCTAAAGCAAAATAACTCACTAATACATAGATAGCTTTTTCTCTTAAATTAAATTGAGTAGCATCGATATTTAACAAGCTAAAAAGAATAGGCAAAATAATTTGTCCCATAAAGAAAAATCCTACCACTAAGACTTGCCAGATTATTTCCCAATTCCAAGAAGTTTTCCATGCCAATGTTTGATTAATAGATAAGGTAGCTTCTTCTTTTTTTAAAGCTAATTGAACAATGAAAAATATTAATAATCCGAATCCTATTGTACCACCGATAATCGGAATAAATGCTACTAAGCTTAACTTAATTAAAGCTTGAAGAGCTATAGTTTGCTGCTGTTTCTCTAACGCTAATAAATCAGCTTTGCGAGTTTTTACTTGATACAGTTTTTTCAATGATTCATAGCGAAACCAACCGTTGAGTTGAGTTTTGAGAATAGTTTCTGAATCAGGTAAACTCTCAGGTTGAGACTTCCATAATTGAGCTAAGATGTTGGCAGTATTTTTTTGAAATGATTGATTTTGTATGTTTTTCCAAGTTTCAAGAGCAGCAGAATTATTACCTTGATGAGCTTCGAGAATCGCTGATTTTATGTCTAATTCATTAAGAGTTTTCTGCTGTTCTTTAATTTCTTGTTTTAATTTTGTATTCTCAGGAAATAAAGGAATAAGTTGTGGTGATTCATTTTTTAGTCTGTTTTCTTCGATAATTGATAATTGAGACTCTATTTTTTGTGATTGATCTTCTAGTTTAACTAAGGTTTCTTGAGCAGTTTTACGAGCTTCTTGATATTGATTAAGCGCTAACTGATAAGAGTCTTTTCCCAATAAAATATTACGACTACCTTCAAATTGATTCAAATTCTCCCAAGAAAATTCTGAAGCTTGAAGAACTAAATTAGTTTGATAAAGCTGTAAATTTGACTGAACTTGAGGTTGATTAATACTTGTGATTAATGACAAAAAAACAGGAATTAGAGAAATAATAGTTATGACAATTAAAGCAATTCTTTTTATACTCATGTAAATCCTTGACTATTGTTAGTTTTGATTATCAGATGTTAAGATTAAAATAAAGTTTTGCACTTCTCCTAAAATTTTAGCATTAGATAACTTAAATTGTTGAAAATTGTGCTTATCTAAAAGTAAATAAGATGAGCTAGCGGCGAGTTTTTGTAGATTCTCTTTACTCTCAGCAAGGACTTGGCGATCGCTATAAAAATCCAAACTGGGACGGCTATAAGAAAAATCAGTATAAATAATGTTATTCAGGGGAGTATTATTCCTAATTAAAGCGGCAACAGGCTTAACTGGAAAAGCTTCATTCAATTCCCAAATCCACGAATTGGAATTGAGAAATAATCCTAAACTGATATATAAACCAACTACTAGAATGGTAACAGATTTTGGTGATTTTTGCCGAATTTTGAGAGCCGTTAACAATAAAGTTATGAAGATAGCAATAGCAGTCATTAAAAGAATAATTTTACCTTCTTCTATAAATAGATAAATTCCGCCGCCCAAAGTTGCTAAACTACCAATTAATAAGCTAGTAGAGAAGAATTGAAAATCGTATTTTTTACTTACCCATCTTTGACTTAAATAAGCAGCAATCCCTAATGAAAAAAACGGATAAAGAGG
>JBCDDV010000272.1:0-4898 GCA_039180145.1 Cyanobacteria bacterium P01_G01_bin.49
AAGAAACTAGCCAAGGAACCATTTCTTTCCATGAATGGGCCGGAGATAGTTGGGTCGTTCTCTTCTCCCATCCTGCTGATTATACTCCTGTTTGTACCACTGAATTAGGAACCGTTGCTAGTCTCAAATCAGAATTTGACAAGCGCAATGTTAAAGTTCTCGCCTTAAGTGTCGATAGTGCAGAGTCTCACAAAGGCTGGATCAACGATATCAACGAAACCCAAAACACCACCGTTAACTATCCCATTATTGCTGATCCTGATCGCAAGGTGGCTGACTTATATGGGATGATTCACCCTAATTCTCTCAATAATTTGACAGTACGTTCCGTTTTTATCATTGACCCCAATAAAAAATTACGCCTCACCCTAACCTACCCTGCGAGTACCGGACGGAATTTTGACGAAATTTTGCGCGTAATTGACTCTCTGCAATTAACTGATTACCATCAAGTAGCAACCCCTGCTAACTGGAAAGATGGGGATGATTGTGTTGTGGTTCCTTCTATTCCCACTGAAGAAGCGAAACAGAAGTTTCCCAAGGGTGTTACTGAAGTCAAACCCTATTTACGCATGACTCCTCAACCCAATAAATAGGTGGGTTCGTATACTAAACAATAGCTTGTCCCCTCAAGTCAGGGAACTACGAGACAATTCTCCTCTGTTCCCTGCTTGCCTATGAGAATTCCTCTAGAGTTTGCTATAATTGAAGGCTGGACTTGGTAACATCACATAAGGAGGTTGAAAATGTCTCGCAAATGCCAACTAACTGGAAAAAAAGCGAATAATGCTTTTGCTGTCTCTCACTCTCATCGCCGAACCAAGAAATTACAAGAAGCTAACCTACAGTGGAAAAGGGTTTGGTGGCCAGAAGGCAACCGTTGGGTTAGACTACGTCTTTCAACTAAAGCCATTAAAACCTTAGAAAAAAAAGGTGTCAATGCTATGGCCAAAGAAGCAGGGGTCAACTTAAATAAGATTTGATTTCAACAAGTTTGCGAGAATTGTGATTGAAACAGAGACGAAAATATCGATACAGTTCTCAAAAATTAGGGAAATGCCAAGTTTTTAGGCAATTATTATCATTGAAAATTTCTCGTCTTCCCCATCTAATTTCTCTTGATTTATGGGTTATATTATTGAGTAATATTTATAAAATAACCCTTTAATAACCTTTTATGATGACATCCCAACCTATTCCATCTAATACCTTAGAAACTTATTTTTGGTGTTGGCAGGGGCATCAGATTAAATATACTGTGAAAGGAAGAGGAAATCCCGTTCTTTTAATTCATGGTTTCGGCGCATCTATCGGTCACTGGCGTAAAAATATTTCCTATCTCGCTCAAGAAAATTATCGCATCTATGCACTGGATTTGTTAGGATTTGGGGGATCGGATAAGCCTCAATTGGATTACGCCCTCGAATTATGGCGAGATCTTATCAAAGACTTTTGGCAAGAACACATCAATCAACCAACTGTGTTTGTGGGAAACTCCATCGGTGGTTTATTAGCTTTAATGATATTGGCAGAGTATCCTGAAATTAGTAGAGGTGGGGTGTTAATTAACTGTGCAGGAGGGTTAAATCACCGTCCTGACGAATTAAATTTCTTGTTACGTTTGATGATGGGAACATTTGCTAGATTAGTTAATTCTCCCCTCACCGGAAAGCTCATTTTTAATACCATTCGTCAAAAGCAACGCATTCGCCGCACCTTATATCAAGTATATTGCGATCGCAGTTCTGTGACAGATGAATTAATTGACATTCTCTATCAACCTTCTTGTGATACTGGGGCCCAAAAAGTGTTTGCCTCTGTTCTCACGGCCCCTCCTGGCCCTCACCCGAAAGAACTATTACCCAAAATACAACAGCCTTTGTTAGTATTATGGGGAACTGATGATCCCTGGACACCGATTACCGGAGCAAAAATTTATCAAGAACGGGTAAAAAATAACCAAAATACAGAATTTTACCCCATTCCTAATGCCGGTCATTGTCCCCATGACGAAAAACCCGATCAAGTTAATAAATTGATGTTAGATTGGTTAGATTGTTTGTGATAATTAGTTAGCCTTTAACGAAGCGAGTTTGTTTCTAAATAATTAGCTTGCTTTATCCAATATTGAAGTAGAAGTATCAGATCCAATCATCGTCGTCATCATCCTCAAATACCTCGACATCAGGTGTGACTCCAATTTCTGGTTCAGGGGGTGGGGGAGGTGTTTCTGGTTGTGGTAACAACTCAGCAGGGGAAGTTCCGTCTACTTCAATGACAACTATTTCCGCAGCAGGAAGCCAAAAAATTTCCCCATTGCGATCGCAGACTGCTACTGTCGCGGGTAGCCAATTTTTCAGTAACCGGGAAGAGGGTAAAACTTGATCGGTTCCTACTCCTGTTCCGACTAGGAGATAACACTCTCCACTGGGATGATGTTTAACAATAATTGCCATCTTTTATACTTTAAGATTGAACTTGGGCCCCATGACTGCGGGGATCTCCTGAAGGAGTCTTAACTGGTGTTTTAAAATCAGATATCTGACCAGTGGAATTAGCATAAGGCAGAGTTTTATGGGCAATTAAAGCATCTAAATTTGCTTCCATAATTGAGGTGGGTTGTTCGCCGATGGTTTGGGCGATCGCTTCTCCTTTATCATTCATAAAAACAAAGAGAGGAATACCATCAACTCGATAACGTAGGATTTCTGGCAACCATTTATTATTATCCACGTTAAGCATAGTGAAGTTAACAGAATTGCCGTATTTTTCTTTTAATTGAGCTAATTCTGGGGCCATCGCTTGGCAACTGGTACACCAATTGGCATAAAATTCCGTTATGGTCGGTTTTCCGTTATGCAATGCTATGTCCATGGGGACTGCTTTTTGTGCTTGCGCTTCTAAAGACACAGAACTTGTTTGAGTTTGTAAGCCAAAAAAGACCGCTATACTGAGGGTGATGGCAGCAAAAGCAATTAGCACGTTTCTGACACGATTAGCATTGACTAATTCAGACATATAAAAGTTTATGAATTGGCTATTTTTATTAAGTTAATTATAACAATTTTTATTACTTACGATAACTGAAATTATGAAAAAAAGAGTTACTTTAACCTTTCCGAAGCGGACTGTTCAAATGCCGTTGACCTATCGCTTAGCCAAAGAATTTAATATTGCCTCTAATATTATTCGGGCCCAAGTTGCCCCGAATCAAGTGGGAAAATTAGTCTTAGAATTATTAGGAGATATTGATGCGATTGAAGTTGCTCTTGACTGGATGCGATCGCAAGAAATTGGGGTTTCTTTGGCCAGTCGTGAAATTGTTATTGATGAAGATAAATGTGTTGACTGTGGGTTATGTACAGGAGTTTGTCCCACAGAAGCCTTAATTCTTGATCCAGAGACCTTTAAGTTAACTTTTAAGCGATCGCGTTGTGTGGTTTGTGAACAATGTATTCCTACTTGTCCGGTTCAAGCGATTTCAACTAATTTTTAAACGACTGATATTCACTATCTACTTATCATTTTATAACGATTGAAGATATGTCAGCTTTGGTTGCTACACTTTTAAGATCCAGTGGTTTTGATGTGACTAATGTTCCTGAACAAGCAAATCTTGGGAAAACTGACAAAGAACAATTGGAATTTGCAAGTTCTTTAGATAGATGTTTAATTACTCATAACCGCGTTGATTTCGAAAAATTACATCTTCAGTATATTACCGACAAAAAAACAACATTCTGGGATTATTATTGTTCCTCAAAAAAATGCCTACGAATTAGCTCAACGGATTAGTATTTTGGTCAGAGCATTAACAGTAGATGAAATTAGAAACCAATTATTATACGCTTAGATTTTTACTTAATCTGCTCAAGCTGGAGACAATTTAAGATGAATCATCTGCAACAAAATATACACGCCATTATCAGGACTGGAGATGAAGGTGGCTATGTCGCTGAGTGTTTGGAAATCTCTGTTGTTACGCAGGGTGAAACACTAGACGAAATTTCACGAAACCTTGTTGATGCAGTTAGCCTTCATCTTGAGGGGGAGAATCTTGCTGAGTTGGGTTTAGTTCCTCAGCCTTCTCTCAGCGTAACCTTTGAATTATATCCAGAGTATGCCTAGGTTAAAACGACTATCTGGCGATGAAGTTATTAAGATACTTGAAAAGTTTGGCTTTCAAGTCCACAGTCAGCGTGGCGATCATGTCAAAATGCGCAGAGTGACTAATAAGGGGAAAGAAACGCTAACAATTCCCAAACATAAGCAGCTAGATACTGGAACTTGTAGAACTATTCTAAGGCA
This sequence comes from Cyanobacteria bacterium P01_G01_bin.49, assembly GCA_039180145.1. Classification (GTDB taxonomy): domain Bacteria; phylum Cyanobacteriota; class Cyanobacteriia; order Cyanobacteriales; family Microcystaceae; genus JBCDDV01. The sequence continues at coordinate 4,309 of JBCDDV010000272.1, forward strand.
GGCTAGTCGATATATTATACTGTCAGAACTGGAAAAATATTTTTATAGCTGAGTTTACGAGTGCTGGCTTATTCAACTATATTTTTGCCTTTTGCCTTGTATTCCATATTTCCTACTGTTAGAGAGATAAGTTAGGCACTCAGGGCAAAATTTCTCTCCAATGAATGATGTTTCTTGCTTTTATTTCTTTCAAGATTAAAGCGATATCAATTTAGTACACAAGACTAATGAAAACTTTAAAGTGGAAAAGACTGATTAGTGTCGGTTTAGGTGTAATTACTTTATTTATTGGCTCTGTTGGTTTGACAAGTTGTAACTTAGGAGGTGAAAGTGAAGAAGTAGAAGAACAGGAAGTTCCTTCAGGAGAAGAGGAAGAAGAAGATGATGACGATGACGATGATTAAACGAAAAAGACATTGATAGCCATTTTCGGTTAGGTATGGAAAGCGGTAAACAAGTGAGCCGTGAGATATTTTTATAACTGCCGTAATTATAGCGGTTTTCAATTGGGTAGCTCATAATAACAGCAGTGGGTAAACCAGCCAATTATGTCTTCATCAGTGACTAAATCAATCGCTTCATTGATAGCT
>JBCDDV010000273.1:0-4894 GCA_039180145.1 Cyanobacteria bacterium P01_G01_bin.49
CTAATACATTTATTACGGATGAATTTAGCGGTACGAATAGCGTCATCTATCCCTTTATAATGTTGAGTTTTAGCTTTAACTTTAAACTCTAGGACAAGCATTTACGCTGAGTGAATTGGTATAAAATTAGTATAGCTTATCATAAGGAAAGCCGTCCTAAAGGGACGAGGCTTTAGACTCTGAAATTTCAGTAATTCATTTATTATCTTCTACTACAAGAGTTTGCGTGACTACAGTTCACTTTACTTAACTTATATTTAACTACTTAATATTCATTATTAACAAAAATCATGATTTTTTATTGCTTTCTTAAACTTTCAATAATTATATCTTAAAAGATACTATCTTAAAACTTTTTAAATTTACTTAAATTCCGATAATCAATTCTTTTAAGCTAGAATATGACCTGATATAAAATAAGACTATTATTATGACTCAATCTATTGATCCTACTTGTGAACCTCAGTTACAAATTGAAGATGATCGCACGGGGTTAGAAATTGAAACCTTAAGACGAGCAATTCTAGATAATCTCTTCTATATTCAAGGAAAATTTCCTGAAATTGCCACTAAAAATGATTTGTATATGGCCTTAGCTTATACAGTACGCGATCGCCTATTACAACGCTGGTTAAATACTGTACAAACCTATCTTAAACGAGATACCAAAAACGTTTGTTATTTTTCGGCAGAATTTTTAGTCGGGCCCCATTTAGGCAATAATTTGATTAATTTAGGCATTTATGATCAAGTAAAACAAGCAATAGATGAATCAGGTTTAGACCTTGAAACTTTAATCGATGCAGAAGAAGAACCGGGGTTAGGCAATGGTGGTTTAGGAAGATTAGCAGCTTGTTATCTAGACTCTTTATCTAGTTTAGAAATACCAGCAATTGGTTATGGAATTCGTTACGAATTCGGGATCTTCGATCAGGCAATTGAAGATGGTTGGCAAGTTGAAATTACTGATAAATGGTTACAGTATGGAAACCCTTGGGAAATTGCTCGTCCTGAGTCAAGTGTTGTGGTAAAATTTGGCGGTTATACAGAATTTTATACCGATGATCAAGGCAATTTTCGAGTACATTGGGTTCCTGGTTATGTAGTTAAAGGAATTCCCTATGATACTCCCATTTTAGGTTATAAAGTGAATACCGCTAATACATTGCGATTATGGCGTTCAGAAGCTTGCGAATCCTTTGATTTTGATAGCGTTAATATGGGTGATTATTATGGGGCTGTTGAGGATAAAGTTAACTCTGAAAATATTAGTAAAGTGCTTTATCCTAATGATGAATCTACTCAAGGGAAAGAATTACGGCTGCAACAGCAATACTTTTTTGTCTCTTGTTCCCTTCAAGATATGATCAGAATTCATCTCACAGAAAACCCTAGCTTAGATAATTTTGATCAGACTTGGGCTGTACAATTAAATGATACTCATCCCGCAGTTGGTGTCGCTGAATTAATGCGATTATTAGTCGATGTTCATCATTATGATTGGGATCAGGCTTGGCAAATTACGCAACAAACTTTTGCTTATACGAATCATACTTTATTACCAGAAGCTTTAGAAAAATGGTCTTTGAGTATTTTTGGTGGATTATTACCCCGTTTACTGGAGATTATTTACGAAATTAACCAACGTTTTTTAGAGAAAGTTCGCATCAAATTTCCTAATGATTTTACTAAATTATCCAATCTTTCCTTAATTGATGAAAGTGGTGATAAATTCGTGCGTATGGCTAATTTAGCTTGCGTCGGTTCTCATCATATTAATGGGGTGGCTGAGTTGCATTCTCAGCTTCTAAAAGAAACCGTCTTACAAGATTTTTATGAATTGTTTCCTGAGAAATTCACAAATGTTACCAATGGAGTAACTCCTCGTCGTTGGATGGTTTTAAGTAATCCTCAATTAACCAATCTTTTAAGCGAAAAAATTGGAGATAGTTGGATTAAACATCTTGATGAATTGAAACAATTAGAATCTTTTGCTGATGATAGTAATTTTCGTCAACAATGGCGTGATGTTAAGCAAGCAGTTAAGAGAGATTTAGCTAACTATATTCAACAAAAAGTTGGGATTATGGTTAACCCAAATTCCTTATTTGATGTACAAGTCAAACGTATTCATGAATATAAACGGCAACATCTCAATGTTCTGCATATCATCACCCTTTATAACCGTCTCAAACAAAACCCAAATTTGGATATTCCCCATCGTACCTTTATCTTTGGAGGAAAAGCAGCCCCAAGCTATTTTATGGCCAAAAGAATCATTAAATTAATTACATCTGTAGGGGATGTCATTAATAATGATCCCGATATCAAAGACCGTTTGAAAGTCATCTTTTTACCTGATTATAATGTTACTTTTGGTCAAAGAGTTTACCCTGCTGCTGATTTATCCGAACAAATTTCTTTAGCTGGAAAAGAAGCATCAGGCACAGGAAATATGAAATTTTCTCTGAATGGGGCTTTAACTATTGGTACATTAGATGGGGCAAATGTAGAAATCAGAGAACAAGTGGGAGAAGAAAATTTCTTCTTATTTGGACTGACTGCACCAGAAGTGTCTCAGTTAAAATCCCAATATAATCCGCGTGATTATTATCAGTCTAATTCAGAATTAAAAGAAGTCATTGACCTGATCAATTGTGGCTTCTTTTCCCATGGTGATCCTGACTTATTTAAGCCCATTGTGGATAATTTACTTGATGATGATCCCTATTTTTTACTAGCTGATTATCAAGCTTATGTAGCGTGTCAAGAAAAAGTTTCTCAGGCTTACAGAGATAGAGAAAATTGGAGTCGCATGACCATTTTAAATGTGGCCAGAATGGGCAAATTTTCTAGCGATCGCTCTATTAAAGAATACTGTGACAATATTTGGAAGGTTCAGCCTGTTCCCATTGAAATCAAGCAATATGTCCAAACTGATGCTGGTTTAAAACTCTAGCTAGACCTTGCTTTTAACCAACTAATTTGCCATCTTCCATGTGGATAATGCGATCTGCCATGTCTAAAATTCGATTATCATGAGTCACCAACAAAATTGTGCAACCCTGCTCTTTCGTCAGTCTTTCCATAATATCCACCACATCCCTTCCCGTTTTACTATCCAAAGCAGCAGTCGGTTCATCGGCTAATACCAACTTGGGATGACTCACCAAAGCGCGGGCGATGGCCACCCTTTGTTTTTGTCCCCCTGAAAGTTGGTCAGGATAGTAATTAACCCGTTCTCCTAGCCCTACCATTTCTAACATGGCCTCTGATTTAGCGATCGCCTCTTGATCAGTAACCGTATCATGCAATTCAATTGACATCTGAACATTCTGTCGCGCCGTTAAAAACGGTAACAAATTGTGCGCTTGAAAGATATAACCCATATGGCGACGGACTTGTACTAATCTTTCTTCTGTTGCGCCCTTGAGTTCATGACCAATCGTTTGAAGGTTTCCTTGCTGAACTGAGCGCAAAGCCCCAATTAGGGATAATAGTGTGGTTTTTCCTGAACCAGACGGCCCAGTCATAATGATGATTTCCCCAGGATTAATCTTTAAATTAATATCAAACAAGACTTGTTTTCTTAACTTATCTGTTCCGAAAAAATGATTCAAACGGCGAATCTCAATCGAAGGTTTCATCAGTTTTCAGAGGCATCAATAACAACGTTGACTTGTAAGTTGGTTAGATGGGCAACTCGTTGACTATCTTCGGGACTTATGCGGATTTTTACCTCTACCACCCTAGCATCAACATCAGCCGTGGGATTACTGTCCAAAACTTTTTGTCGAGCAACTTGTAACCCAATTTCTTCTACAGTTCCTTTTAATTCTTTGACGACTCCATCAGCAGTAACTGTAGCCGCTTGTCCCTGATGAACTCGTGTGATATCGCTTTCATAAACTTCTGCTGTCACATACATTTGTGCCGTTTCTCCGAGTTCCACAATTCCCTGATTGTGAACCATTTCCCCTGGCCAAGTATGAACTTTTAAGATTTGACCATCTTTGGGGGCCCTTACATAAGCTAAAGCGAAATTAGCGTCAGCTTGCTTAACAGCAGCCTGGGCCGATGCGAGTTCACTTTGGGCAACTTGTAGATCCACAGAACGCACTTCGCTGACCGAACTCAGCATTGCTTGGTTTTCAGTAATTTGTGTTTCGAGGGTGGCAACAGTGCGATTCAAATCAGCTTTTGCAGCACTAATTTGATCGGTGAGGGTACTGATAATGCGCTGCAAATTAGCTTGTGCTTCTTTGAGTTGTTTTTGAGTAATTTCTTGTTGTAGACAGACACGATCATATTCTTGAGCCGATATTGCCCCATCTTGGTGTAAAGTACGATAGCGTTGGCATTCGGTCGTATTATTGTCTAATTCTGCCTTTAATCGTTCAATGGTGGCTTGTTGAGCATTTCTTTCTCCGAGCAATTGTCCTTCTAAGTTAGAAATAGAAGCTCTATGGACGGCAATTTGCCCTTCCAACTCCACTTGAGTCCCCATAAATCGCGCACTTTGAGCTTTGATATCTCCTTGTTTTGCTCCTGCTTTCACCTTTGCTAAGTTTGCTTGGGCCACTTGAACTTGTGTATTAGCTGCTTCTAAGGCCGCTTGAAGGCGATCGCGGTTATCGAGAATAGCAATAATTTGACCAGCTTTGACCCGGTCCCCTCGTTGAACCAGTAATTCAGTAACTCGCGTTCCTTCTAAAAAAGCAGGAGCAGAAACCCTAATAATTTCTCCTTTAGGCTCTAAATAGCCTAAAGCAGCTACCCTAGAAGGAATTGCTTTTTCTTGTGCTATTAAGGAAGAAGAGGGCTGACTTAATGATTGTTTGATGATGTCGAGTCCCAAAAAAATTCCACAACCTATCAGTAAGACTCCCCATCC
>JBCDDV010000274.1:0-4874 GCA_039180145.1 Cyanobacteria bacterium P01_G01_bin.49
AATAAAAAAAGGTTGACCAAACACTGGTCAACCTGTAGGCTTGGGAACGCGCGCTAAATCTTAGTTATGAAGAACTAAATTGATATTAGCTTTTTCAAGATTGCGCTGCTTAACTTCAGCTAAGGTCTTGTTAACAGCGTACTTTTGATTAATGGAATTGATTAATTCGGTTTGGTTGTGCTTTTTAGCAACACCCCAAAGGTCAGCAATTAAATCAAAGCTACCGTCACCATTACGAGACCAACCGAGATCATACTCGCCATCGAGAACAGCAACAATGTCAGAACGAACACGCTGTCCGTTGTAACCTCTGACATCAGCATCGGTTTTTACGAAAATACCAAGATCCCGTAAGGAAGCTTTTAAGATTTCAGAATCGGTGATTTTGGTGCGTAGAGTGCTAAAGTGAGACATTTTTGATTTCCTCCAGTAGAACAGAAGTCAACAACAACAATTTAGGATTTGAATGTGCCGCCCTAATATAACGGCTTTTGATCACGCTGCTAGCATTTGCTAGCCTTTCCGCCTGTAAAGGAGCAGGCGAAAGCTTGTTAAAACTCCAATCGCTGATATTCAGCGACGGAGGCTGAAGCAGGTCTTGCTCTTTGTCGCGCCCAGTCCCGTAGGGCTGTCACCTGTTCAGTCATTGTCCGAGACAAAGGTAAGGTGGATTTAATCGCAGCAATAATATCTAGCTGCGTAAACTCCCTATCTTGAGCAAAGGCTTCATACATGGCTGCAATAATAGCCTGCTCTATCTCTGCCCCGGAAAATCCTTCAGAAACCTTAGCGAGTTGCTCAATATCGAAGCGAGAAGTATCTGAGCGACGTTTCGTAAGGTGAATATCAAAAATAGCTTGGCGTTCTTCAAGGTTAGGTAGGTCAACGAAGAAGATTTCATCAAACCGTCCTTTTCTCAAAAACTCTCCTGGTAAACGCTCCACCCGGTTGGCTGTCGCCATGACGAAAACAGGCGAGGTTTTTTCTTGCATCCAGGTTAAAAAGGAACCAAAAATCCGACTAGAAGTTCCTCCATCTGAGTCAGCAGAACCAGCAGTCCCAGCAAAGGCTTTGTCAAGTTCATCAATGAAGAGAATGGCTGGGGAAATTGACTCGGCTGTTTTGAGAGCATTTCTCAAATTGGCTTCGGAACGCCCGACGGCTGAATCGTATACTCTACCTAGATCTAAACGAAGTAGGGGAAGTCCCCATAAACGAGAGGTGGTCTTGGCAATTAAGGATTTTCCGCAGCCCGGAACCCCTAAAATTAACATCCCTTTTGGTTGGGGTAAACCATATTCACGCGCTCTTTCTGTGAAGGCATCAGAACGCTGCTTGAGCCATTTTTTTAATTCTTCTAAACCACCCACTGAATTGATGGTTTCGTCTTCTTCAATGTAATCTAGTACCCCATTGCGGCGAATCTGCTGCTTCTTCTCAGATAAGACTATATTAACCTCTTCTTCAGTTAAACGCCCTGCTTTGACACGAGCTTTGCGATATACTTTTTCGGCTTCGTCTTTGGTCAAACCTAAAGTCGCCTTCAGCAGCTTTTCACGAGCTTCTGTCGTAATACGACGGCTTTTCGTTTGATCTAATTGTCGAGATAAGACTTGATTCAATTCAGCTAAATCTGGAAAAGGGAAGTCTAAGACAACAACATCTTTTTCGAGTTCAACGGGAATTTGTTGCAGTGGAGAGAGAAGAATAATTGTTTTCTCTGTTCCTCTCAGACTGATAATGGCATCCCGTAGAGAGCGGGTAACATTAGCATCGGTAATGAAAGGGTGCAAATCTTTAAAAATAAATATCCCCGGCTCTCTTTCACGCATTACCCATCCAATGGCAGGTTCAGCATGAACTGTATTATGTTGAGTTGCACTACCAGGCTGACCATATTCAACCATGCCATGGGTTACAGTCCAAGAAAAGACGCGCCGATGCTTACTACTTTGTTGAGCCACTTTGGCGATCGCCTGCTCCGCTCTTTCTTCTTCTGATGTAACAAGATATATTAAAGGGTATTGAGCTTGGATTAAAATATTTAGCTCTTCTTTCATGGCATCGACCTAATTAATGACTGGACTGTCAAGGGACTCAGCAGGTAACTAAGGCTTCTTCCCCAGAAACTCCGACTTTGCTTTGCACTTTCTCTCTGACTTCAAGAGGAATCTCATCTGGCTCGGTAATCACGCTCGGTTGGTCTTTGATAGAAACCAATTGTCCATCACGCATTACTGTTGCAGCTTCACATTCTGGACAAATGTGAACCTGGTGGGTCTTTCCGTAAACGGCTGTTTCTACCTCTTCAACCTTATCAGGATGATTTAAGTAAAAACCAACCGCTTTTTCAACCAGGGCTGACATAGAGTCTTCATCAATGGCGGCCCTAATTTTGAGTTGCCGATGAATTCCAGAAGGGAGATATAGTGTGACTTTTTGCTTGTCTTGCATATCACTCTAGTTGAGGTTACCCGGGTATTTGTAAACACTCTAGCGAGGTTTTTTGTGGCTGTCAAGCTGTCAAGCCATTATGACGGTACAAATGTAATATAACTTTACAATACAAGATTCAAGATCGAGACCAGATGAACTAATGATAGGATTTTTGATGAGGGTTTCGACACGAGAAGTTAATGAAACATTATCAGCAAACACTTTCTATTCGCACTAGAGGAAAAGATTTTCATGTGATCACCCGTCAACTTGACGATGTCGTCAGTCGGTCTGAGGTGCAAACGGGTTTATGCACTATTTTCGTGCGTCATACTTCCGCATCATTGGTGATCCAAGAAAATGCTGATCCTGACGTTTTAAGAGACTTATCGAACTTTTTTACTAAATTAGTTCCCGAAGATTCTAAGCTCTATATTCATACCACAGAAGGGCCTGACGATATGCCAGCCCATATTCGTTCTGCTTTGACAAAAACGTCTGAACAAGTTCCTATTTCTCATGGAAAATTAGCCTTGGGAACGTGGCAAGGAATTTATTTATGGGAACATCGTCAACGGAGTCACTATAGAGAAATTGTTGTGCATATTAATGGGGAGTAACTTGGGAGATTATATTAACAATTACTTCTCAAATTTAGCCAGATTTTTCCAAGGAACGAGAACTTTTCGTAGGGGTGATGATAACCAGGACTCATATTGAGGATAAACAGGTAAACGAGGCACTAATTGCCATCCTTTTCGTTCTAAAACTGCCATTAATACTTGATGAGAAGAATGGGAATAATCTGGATTTACTTCATCTTTAGGGACGATTCCCCCTAAATCTCTAGCTCCTGCTTCTAAACAGTCTAATAAACATTGAGTATCTTGAATTAAATTCGGAGGGATTTGTAAGACAATAGAATTCGGTAAAATTTGCCGAGCTTTCGCTATGATTTCCGGCAATTGATAGTAATTAAAAGTGGGTGCGATGAAACTCTGCTGTTCTCCAGGACTATGAGGCTGTAAAATAACTTCTTGAATATGGTGCCATTTTCGATGAATTTGTGCGATCGCCTCTAATGTTTCCCAACAATCATTTAAGTCTTCGCCAATTCCTAATAAAAGACCCGTAGTAAAAGGGATTTTTAATTGTCCTGCCCAGTCTAACTGTTGCAATCGTAATTGAGGCACTTTACTGGGTGCATAATGATGAACAGTATTGAGAAGTTTTGGTGTAATTTGCTCTACCATCAATCCCATTGACACATTAACCATTTTCAGGTTTTCCATTTCAGAAAAACTCAAAGGGCCAACATTAGTATGGGGTAAAAATCCCATAGATAAAGCTAATTCACAGAGATCATAAATCCGTTGAAACCACAAATTTCTGCGGTTTGATCGAGGATGAACTTCCCCACTTAAAATAAGAATTTCGCAAATAGGATGACGCTGGAGTTGTTTAAGAATTTGTTCTGCTTTTTCTAAACTCAACCAAGTATCTTGATGAGAGTCAACCCGAAAATTACAATAGGTACAACGATTAAAACATTCATAAGTCGGAACTAGAGTATAAGCAGGACTATAAGTAATTTGATTAGACATAATTAGTCATCAGAAGTTATGAAAATCAAGAAATATCGTAACCTTAGATTAACAGTAGAGGTAAACTAATAAAATAAGCCTACTTCAGTACATTGAACAATCAACATGGAAAATAATACTTCTAGGCAATTTTCTTTATTTGAAAAATTCCGACAAAAAATAGCAACTATGCCGAAAGTAGAGACAGAAAACTCTCTAACTTTAAGAATTTTAGTTCAAGGATTAGTCATTGTTGGTATTATTGCCACAGATGTTGCAGCACAAACCCAAATGAGTTTTTGGGCCATTCCTTTAAGTATTGTGGGAGCAACTTGGAGTTGGTATCGCAGGAAACATCGCAATATTACTGTTAAATTTTTCCTAGCAATTGCTATGTTAGGGGTGCTATTTGTTTTTTTGATCCATCTAACTCAAAATCTTAACGATAGTCGTCTTTCTTTGGCAGGGTTATTAGTACAACTGCAAGTTTTACATAGTTTTGATTTGCCAAGACGGAAAGATTTAGGTTATTCAATGGTCATTGGTTTGATTTTATTAGGGGTAGCAGGAACAATTTCTCAAACTCTGGCATTTGCGCCTTGGTTATTATTATTTTTAATTTTAGCAATTCCAACTTTAGTCTTAGATTACCGTTCTCGTCTGAGATTAGAAACGATTGATAATGCTTTTAATCTGCTGTTTAGTTCTCGGCTTTCTACGAATAGAACAGTCAATTATTTTCCTCTTTCTTGGAAGCGTACCGGGTTACTGGTTAGCATAACTTTGGTATTAGGATTAACCATTTTTATGCTCATGCCTCGTTTTCCAGGATATCAATTACAAACCTTCCCCGTG
>JBCDDV010000275.1:0-4872 GCA_039180145.1 Cyanobacteria bacterium P01_G01_bin.49
GTTGATAAACAGTCAGGAAATTCCGATGTAATGGATGCCCCTAAACATGGTTTACCTGTCACTATTATTACAGGATTTCTCGGTAGTGGAAAAACCACCTTACTTAATCATATTCTTACCAACCAAGAAGGGGTTAAAACAGCCGTTTTAGTGAATGAATTTGGGGAGATCGGCATTGATAACGAACTTATTGTCGCCACTGAAGACAATATGGTAGAACTCAATAATGGTTGTGTTTGTTGCACCATCAATGAAGATTTAATTCAAGCTGTCTATAAGGTTCTTGAGCGTCCTGACAAGGTAGATTACCTAGTGGTTGAAACCACAGGATTAGCTGATCCGCTACCAGTTGCTTTGACATTTTTAGGCACAGAATTACGAGATATGACAAGACTTGATTCTATTGTTACGATGGTAGACTGTGCTAATTTTAGTCTTGATTTATTCAACTCAGAAGCAGCTAACAGTCAAATTGCTTATGGAGATATTATCGTTCTCAACAAAACTGATTTAGTTGATGAAGGGGACGTGGATGCTTTAGAAATTCGCATTCGAGATATTAAAGAGTCAGCAAGAATTTTACGAACCCAAAAATCTCAAGTTTCCTTACCCTTAGTTCTCAGTGTGGGGTTATTTGAATCAGATAAATATTTTGAGACAGAAGACGAAAAGCATGATCATCATGAACATCACCATCACGATCATGAGCATGATCACAATCATGAGCATCACCACCACGACCATGATCACCATTCCCATCACTTAGAAAATGATGGCTTCACTTCGATTTCTTTTCAAAGTGATAAACCCTTTTCGATCCGTAAATTTCAGTATTTTCTAGATAATCAATTACCTGAAAATATTTTTCGTGCCAAGGGAATTCTTTGGTTTAATGAAAGTCCTAAACGGCATATTTTCCACCTCAGTGGTAAACGGTTTACCATCGAAGATGATGAGTGGAAAGGTACCCCGAAAAATCAATTAGTTTTGATTGGACAAAATCTCGATGAAGCAAAACTTTATGAGCAAATTGAGACTTGTTTATCCTTGCCATCGACTCAAACAGAAAAAGGTTTCGGAAAGTAATTAAAGAAGGCAGGAGCGGTCAGACCCCGCGCCGCCGGAGGGCGCAAGGGAATGCTGACCAAGAGAGGCAGGAAGATTTTTAAATTGTAAGTATCTCTCATCTCTCTTCCTGTCTCTCCATCAGTGTTATCTAATATTTTGACTTTAGATTGATAGTTTATGCGTGTCATTATTCAACGAGTAACTAATTCTGAAGTTAGGGTGAATGGGGAAGTTGTCGGTAAAATTGGCAAGGGGTTAAACTTATTAGTAGGAATTGCTCAAACAGATACCCAAGTTGAAATAGATTGGATGGTTCGTAAGTGTCTAGAATTGCGACTATTTTCTGCTGAAGAAGGAAAAGAAAAGTGGGAAAAATCGATTCAAGATATTCAGGGTGAGTTACTGGTTATTAGTCAGTTTACTTTATACGGAGATTGTCGTAAAGGTCGCCGTCCTTCTTTTAGCGATTCTGCCTCTCCTGATATTGCTAAGAACTTGTATCATTTATTTATTGAAAAGTTAAAAAATAGCGGTATGAAAGTTGAAACAGGAATTTTTGGGGCCATGATGGAAGTCAATATTAATAATGATGGCCCAGTCACTTTATTACTCGAAAAAGAAGCAAAAAAATGATAATAAACTTAATTTATTACTTCTTGATTATTCGACAAATTCCAAATCTTAACAGTTTTATCTTCAGCCCCACTATATAGTAATTGACCATCGTCACTAAAGTAAACAGATGTCACCCATCCTCGATGTCCTTTTAAAGTTTTAACTACTTTTCTGGTTGTTAGATCAATTAACGAAATCGTTCCTTCTTTATTAGCCGTAGCCACTAAATTATTATCAGGAGAAACTGCAATTCCATTCAGGTCTAAATCTGCTGCTTTGATCGTCAATAACTCTTCTCCTGTATTTACATCCCAAACCTTAATGGTATTTCTCACAGCAGCAATTAATTGATTGCTATCAGACGTAATGGCAATGTCATAAATATAACCAGGTTGTTGGGGTGAAGTTTTAATTAATTCTAAGGTTTCCGTATCCCAGAATTTTAGGGTGCGATCTGTGCCACTTGCTGCCGTTACTAATTGTTTTCCATCGGGACTAAAGGTGACAGATGTTAACGGGCCAGTATGATCACCAAATGTTGTAATTAGATCGCCTTCTTTATAGTTCCAAAGTTTAGTTGTCCCATCTTCAGCACTAATACTTGCTAACATTTCATTAGTCGGACTAAGAGCGAGTTTTGTGATTTTTCCGGCATGACCCCGCCATCTTTTTCCTTCCGTTCCATCTAGTAAAGTGAACCAACGAATATCTTTATTTGAAGCGGTAATAAAATCATTTTGATCCGGCGTGATTACTAAAGAACGGGGTTGCTCAATCAAAGTTTCCGTGTATTGTGGTTGTAAATCATCTAAATTTATCCCCGTAATCGTACCATCTCTAGAAGAAACTAATAATAAATTGTGGACTTCGCTAACTGCTAAAGAAGTGATAGTGCCATTAAATCCTGAAATATCTCTAACAGGAATTTCAGAAGAAACTTGAGTTATAAGCCTTTTGGGATTGAGTTGAGCGAAACTATTTTTTTCTGAGATAGTCTCAGCGATCGCGGTTAAAGTAATTATCAGTAAAAATATAGACCCTATTTTTTTCATAGCTTTTGACTCATTATGTTTGTAGCAGTTTAAAGTTAAAAATATTGACTCTCAGTCCAAGGAGATAGTTAATCATCATCCTTTTGTCATAGCTAAGTTTAGACTAATCAACTACTAATCTCCTTCAAACGGTAGATGGTTTTGGCCGACTTATTTCGGTGAAATGTAAGTAGGCTAATCATTGAATTATGCCTCAATCAAGCTAAATATTACTGAAATAAACTAAGACATGACATGTACATAAACATAACAAAACAAATATTTTATTTTAATTAAAAAAATCAAATATTGCCGAAATCAAGAAGGAGACCCTTTATGTCAACTTTCAACAAATTATCCAAGCTTAGAACTGCCGGAACATTAACATTATTATGCGGTATCTTAGTAGGAATTCCTTTGATACCAACCAAAACACCAGCGCAAACAACTACTTCGCCGAATTGTCCAAGACTATACTATGAAGAACCCTGGGAAGACTTATTAGAACCTCCTGTAGGATGCCCTCCTAATCAGGAAGTCTTGTCTGGAGAGACGACAGATAGCACATCTGATGCTTATACTACACCACCTACCGCCCAATCTCCTCCCCTACCAGAAACTAGAAGTGAAATACTCACTAAGATCGAACCTTATCGAGGTCAAGTAGAAGTTATCCTGGACAATAAAACCAATAGTCCTGTTAGCTATCAAGTTTTAGGGGATACAGCAGAAAGACAGCTAGAAGGTGGAGAACAAGTCGTTTTACGCAATATACCTGTACCTGCAACAATTACCATGTACAGAGAAGATGGTGGACTTTTACAAGTGATGCCGATGCCAGCATCAGAAGATTGGGCAGAATCTAACAATTTACACGTCACCTTAAATGAAGATCCTACCTTAGACGATACTAAGGGAGTCTTGAGAATCCAAGAAGACGGTAATGTTCTCCTAAACTAACGTGAGTTCGGGATAAGCTGAAAAGCTAACCAAGACTTGTGCTTGCCGAGGAACCCCCTCTAACTCCCCCACCCCCCTGTCTCCCCCCTCCCAGGGGGGACTGGGGGAAAACCGCCCTCGGCGCACTTCCTTGGTCAATTCTATCGTTATCTGAAACACCTATTACCTCGTTAATAATGCTTCAACTCCGCCACCGAAGGTGCGCGTAGCGTCCTCCGAACTCCGAACCCCTAATCCCGAACTCAGGTTTGTTAAATTATTCTGTCTGATTCTAACGGATTTAGTATGAATTCTTTTCATTGTAGATATAAATAATTTAGATTAAGAATCCTGATTTACCTGAACTAAAAAATTTTTTCATAGATTGTATTTGAAAAGAGTTGATCTAGAATAAAAGTCCAAGCTATCCTTACAAATTGCAAAGTAGACATGGACTATTTTATCTATGAAGAATTAAGCAAAAACAAAATCTGATTCACTTACAGCAGAAACCTCAGTATTCAGTAGAATCGCTAAATCTTGCTCAAACACCTTGATGATAGTGCTACTTCCATCTTGGGTTAAACTCAAAGCATTAAAATCAAGATCGACATTAGCAAACCCGATCGCATCTTCATCAAGGGTGAAATCAGTAATAATATTAGCCGCAGCAGGTAAGTCAATTGAGTCAGTGACAATCCAAAATTGGTCATTTCCTAATCCGCCTGTAATGTCATTGTTACCGCCACCAGAACCAATAAAAAGGGTGTCATTCCCCGAACCAGCCAAAATACTATTATCAGTTCCAGCAAAGAGGAAATCATCTCCCGATCCTAAATCAATGCGGTTATTACCAACAGCAAAGGTAACATCTACCCTATCATTTCCACTACCAGTAAAGAGGGTTTGATTGTCCCCGATAAACTGGTTCTCATTAGGAATTTCAGTATCAAAGATATTAGCGTCAGGTGTTCCAAAAATTGGTTCAGTTTCAGATAGAAAAGCAGAAAGGCGATCGCTGATCGCAGCAAACCCTTCTTCATCGGCTGTCCAATTTCCATCTAGTGCAGTGACGGTAATAAACCCAGACAAAAACTGTCCCCCTTCAGATAAAGGATCAATCTCGCCATCGGCAGGTAATTCCCCAGGAAAGAATTGTAACCCTGCACCTTCACCAAATTGAGAAGGAAGTTCGCCAAAATTAAGGATAAAAGGCTCA
>JBCDDV010000276.1:0-4868 GCA_039180145.1 Cyanobacteria bacterium P01_G01_bin.49
AGTACCTCTTTCTCGTCAAGAAAAGAACCTAAAATTAATCTTTGAGACTTCTTGAATTCTTTAACCCAAGTATAATAAGTTTTGCGAGTATGAGGTCGAGTAAATCGTTGATAATTAGTATAACTTGCTGCTCCCATTCCAAAGCCATAATAAGTCTTATTTTCCCAATAAATACGATTATGGCGACATTGATAACTAGGTTTAGCATAATTAGAAATTTCGTAATGTTCGTAACCCGCATTAGTCAATATTTGCTGCGTCATACGATACATTTGAGCAGCAACTTTATCATGAGGTAAAGGGAATTTGCCTGATTTATATTGTTTCCCAAATGCGGTGACAGGTTCTAAAACTAAATCATAACAAGAAAGATGTTTCGGCTGAATTTCTAGTGCCTTCTCCAAAGAAAATTGCCAAGATTCTAAGGTTTGATGAGGCAGTCCAGAGATTAAATCTAAACCAAAATTATCAATATTAACTTGATGAATTAAATCAATTGCTTGCTCAATATCTTTAACCCGATGAAAGCGACCGCATTTTTCTAATAAATCATCTTGAAACACTTGAATACCCAAACTAAATCGATTCACTCCTAGTAATTTATAACTTTGCAATTGTTCTAGGGTAAAGGTTCCTGGATCCATTTCTAAAGAAATTTCTGCATCAGATTCTATCCCAAAATGAGCATCTAAGGTAGTTAAAATCCTTTCGAGATCAATAGGTGGTAACAAAGAAGGAGTTCCACCCCCGAAAAAAACAGTTTGTAGGGGATAATTTTGGGAAGGAGTAACGTTAATCTCTTGGCATAAAATCTCTACATATTGTTGAATTGAACCTGATTGATGAATATTCGTTTTATCGCCTAAAACAGAAATAGGAAAATCACAATAATAACAACGGCGACGGCAAAAAGGAATATGAAGATAGGCTGAACGAGGAATTAACTTTTCCATAAGTCACCGAAAAGAAACAAAAAAAAGATAGAGATTATCGAATTAGTTTGAATACCATAGCGACCTGTAACTTGACAGCAGAGATTCATAGGTCGAAAGGATATAATAGATAAAATAATTCGGATCTGGTAGGAAAATATTTTGTACTTTTCCTCTCAACTCCCAAAATATTGATTAGGATGGGAATTATGATTGATGCCATTATTATCCTCATATTTATCATAGCAGCGGCTGGAATCGGTTTTGAGAGTGTGGATTTGTTGCCTGACACTGTTCAACAACAAATTTCCAATATCGAGGCTCTCCGTTGGTTAGGGGCTGGTTTTACCTCAATTATTGGTCTAGCCTTCGGTTTAGTTGCTCAAACTACCTATCGTCGCTTAGAGTCCAAAATTCGGGCGACTCCCATTGAAGTGATTTTGACTAGAGCAGTGGGATTAGTAATTGGCTTATTGCTTGCTAACCTTACGTTAGCTCCGATTTTTTTGCTGCCAATTCCTAAACAGTTTGTTTTTATTAAACCTATGACTGCTATTTTGGGGAGTGCCATGTTTTCTTTTATGGGAATTAGCTTAGCTGATACTCACGGACGAACTTTTTTGCGTCTTATTAACCCGAATAGTATAGAAACTATGTTAGTGGCAGAAGGAACTCTACAACCTGCTTCAACTAAAATTGTCGATACTAGCTGTATCATTGATGGTCGTATAGAACAACTACTCGAAACAGGGTTTATTGAAGGACAAATTTTGATTCCCCAATTTGTCTTACAGGAGTTGCAGCAATTAGCTGATGCGAGTAACGATCAAAAACGAGTAAGAGGACGAAGAGGGTTAGATATTCTCAACCGTATGCAAGAAACCTTTCCCAAACGTATTGTTATTCATTCTGCTGACTATGAAGAAATTCCCACCGTTGATGCTAAGTTAGTTCATCTATCCCAAGAAATCAATGGAACCTTACTTACCAATGATTACAATTTGAGCAAAGTTGCTAATTTACAAAAAGTGACCATTCTTAATGTCAACGATATCGCTAAAGCGATTCGTCCCATTTATCTACCAGGGGATACAATTGAGCTAAAAATTCTCAAACCAGGCAAAGAACCGACTCAAGGGGTTGGTTATCTCGAAGATGGCACCATGGTGGTTGTTGAAGAAGGAAAAGACTATTTAGGGGGAGAGTTGAGAGTAACTGTAACCTCTGCTCTCCAAACCTCGGCAGGACGGATGATTTTTGCAAAACCTCAATCAATGGTGGCTTCGTGATGGAGGTTTCTGTCTCTATCATCCTCCAAATTTGTGTAAATCTTTTACAATGTTTAGGTTAAGAAGTCTTCACTGTACTAATGTCAGGGTCGGCAGTATGTCACAATAATTGATTGAAGACTTCTTAGATATGATAGTAAAATTCATAAACCCTAATCTATGGAAAACCTCTACGGAGGCAAAGATCCCCGCAACATTCCCAGTTATTCGATTAATGATGCTGCCCGTTATTTACGAATTCCGAGCGGTACAATTCGTTCATGGACAGTTGGGCGAATATACCCTGTTATTGAAGGGTCAAACTTTTTTCATCCTCTTATTACTATTCCTCAAGAAAAGCCCTATCTTCTCTCATTTACTAACCTGGTTGAAGTCCATATATTAAGAGCAATTAGGCAAACTCATCAAATTCAACTCAATAAGGTTCGAGAAGCCCTAAATTATCTTGACGAAGCCTTCAATATTCCTCATCCTCTAGCTACCGAACAGTTTCGCACTGATGGCGTTGACTTGTTTATCGAAAAATATGGTTCATTGATTAATGCTTCTCAAAAAGGACAATTAGACTTAAAACATGAGTTTAATCTACACTTAGAACGAATAGAACCCGATGATCATGGTTTAGCCATTAAACTTTATCCCTTTACACAAACAAAAGAAGAAAATAACCCGAAAATTGTTGTTATTGATCCCCGTATTGCCTTTGGTCGCTTAGCTATTGTTAATACAGGAATACCAACTAGCATTTTAAAAGAACGATATAAAGCAGGTGATTCCATTGATGAATTAGCTTATGATTATGACTGCGATCGCTTAGCTATTGAGGAGGCAATTCGCTGCGAATTACCCAATGCTGCTTAGTTGTTGTTGTCTATTCGCCTATTTAATCCCTTTCAACCAATACCCTTATCTTAGGAAGATTAAAATAAAGCGTTAACTCTCAAGAATGACCACTAGGCGAAACGAACCCATTATATTTTATATAGATCGCTGTTTAGGCAGTAAAAGAATCGCTGAAACTCTAAAAAAAGCAGGCATTACCGTCGAAACCCATGATCAACATTTTGACCAAGATGCCCAAGACGTGGAATGGTTGCCAAAAGTTGGGAAGAGAGAATGGGTTGTGTTGACCAAAGATGCCAATATTAGTAAAAATCAATTAGAAAGAATTGCCGTTGCTAACGCTAACATAAAAATGTTTATTCTCGCTTCTCAAAGCTTGTCAGGACAGGATATGGCTGATATTTTCCTCAAAGCCATTGTTAAGATGCAGGAATTTGTACGCAAACATGATGCGCCTTTTATTGCCAAAATTTATAAAAATGGAAAAATTGAGATGTGGAAAAACAAAGAAACACTGTTAGAAGAATTAGAAAAGGGCAAGCTTCGTAAACCTTAGTCTGGGGAATAGTTTAGAGTAGAAATGGACGGGATTTTCCCGACCATTCTTATTCATCACATTAGGCGATCGCTAATTCTTGAGACGAATTTTTTCCTTGATGCACTTCTTTAAGACTTGACTCTAAATCATCAGTCAGGGTTTCAGAACTACTCCTGATTTTTTGAGTATCGTAGGAGTCTATATCAATTGGCTGACCAATATTGACAGTGACATCGGTTCCCCAACTCGGTAGGGGTTGGCTATAGTGAATACTAACCGGAAGAATCTTCATTCCGCTATCAGGTTGCTGAGACTGCACTTCCAAAGCGATTTTAGCAACCCCCCGTTTTAGGGGATGAACTTGAGTATCTCGAAAAATACCCCCTTCAGGGAAAATTACCAACATTTCCCCTTGTTTGAGAACCGTCACACTATATCCTAATGTACTCATCCCCGGATGTTTAACATCAATGGGAAATCCTCCCATACGGCTAATAAACCACCCTTGAATGCCTTTCATTTCGCTCGATGTCACCATAAACCGTAAATCTCGTCCACTGGTTCTACGTCCGACGGAATAAGGAACGATCAAGGCATCCCAACGAGAACGATGGGTTGGGGCGACAATGACTGGGCCTGTTTTGGGAATATTTTCTTCCCCAGTAATAGTTAAGCGTCCAAAGAATAAGGGAACAACGATCCGAGATCCCAAAGGATAAACTAAACGCACTAGCCAAGGGGAAATTTTCGAGTTAACGTGATGGTTGGATACAGTAGATTGATTCATAAAATCAGGCAAAATACGACAGAAATTAAGAGAGATCATTGTATTTACAATAGTAAACATTCTGTTAAATTAATGTCTCGATAGAAAGGGACACTTGTTTAGGTGTCAAGATTCAAAGCAGATTATTGATTTATTAAAAATATCTTTAGGCAAAGACAACAGTACGATTGCCATATACTAAGACTCGATGTTGTAAGTGTAAACGAACTGCTCTAGCTAATACAACCCTTTCTAAATCTTTGCCTTTGCGAACTAAGTCGAGAATCGTATCTCGATGGGAAACTCTAACCACATCTTGTTCAATAATTGGCCCTTCATCTAAATCAGCCGTCACATAATGGGAGGTTGCTCCAATAATTTTAACCCCTCTTTCATAAGCACGATGATAAGGATTTGCACCAGGAAATGCCGGGAGAAAAGAGTGATGAATATTAATAATATTGGGGAAATGATTGATAAAGTCTGGGGTAAGAATTTGC